>JAQTVR010000002.1 GCA_028706995.1 Dehalococcoidales bacterium | reverse complement strand
GTAGAGAAAGAGGAAACAAAGAAACCGGTGGATGCTGCAAGCGAGGAAAAAACAGTTGAAGGTCCTGTGGCGGATGCTGCAGAGAGTATAGCAAAGCCGAAGGCAAAACGAAAAACCAAAGTAGAACAAGTTACCGAAGAGGCAACTGAAAAACCAGCTAAACCAAGAGCAAAGAAAAAAGATACCGCCGAAGAAGTCTAATCTTCGATGGCGCTAGATAAAGGGGAAACCGATGTTACAACCTAAACGTGTGAAATACCGCAAGAGTCATAAAGGACATCGTCGTGGTAAAGCACAAACTGGAGCGACGATATTGTTTGGAGAATTTGGATTGCAGGCCTTAGATGCCGCTTGGATTACCAGCAGGCAGATTGAGGCAGCAAGACGCGCCATGGTTCGCTATATACGTCGTGGTGGTAAGGTCTGGATTCGTATTTTTCCGGATAAACCGGTAACCGGTAAGCCGGCTGAAACCAGGATGGGTGGCGGTAAAGGTGCTCCGGATCACTGGGTAGCTGTTGTGAGACCGGGAAGAATTATGTTCGAATTAAGCGGAGTCCCTGTAGACCTGGCTAAAGAGGCAATGCGTCTGGCGGCATATAAACTGCCTATACATACCAGATTTGTAGTCAAAGAAAGCAGCGAAGTTGCCATGGATTCCGAACAAAAGGAGTTGACACAAGTTGAAAGCTAAAGAAGTGCGAGCTCTTAGGGATGAAGAATTAAAGAAGAGGCTGGATGAAGCTTATAAGGAGTTCTTTACTCTTCGTTTTCAGGCTGCAACCAAGCAGTTGAAGAACCATCGTGAGCCACCCAGGGCTAAGAAAGAGATTGCTTTATTAAAGACCATTATACGTGAAAGAGAACTGGGGATAAGGTAGGAGTAACCTATGGAAACGAATAAAAAAGTAAGGATTGGTCATGTGGTCGGCACTAAGATGGATAAAACGGTTATAGTTGCTGTAGAAACATTAAAGCGCCATCCGTTATACAGAAAAACTTTAAGGAAAATAGTCAAGCATAAAGTACATGACCAGGGAAACAGCTGTAAAGTGGGTGATAAGGTAAAAATTGTAGAAACGCGCCCGCTCTCCAAAGAGAAGAGGTGGCGGGTGGAAGAAATAATAACCAGGAAAGAAGTAGCTGAGGTTAAACCTCAAGAAATAATCTAAAAGGGATATCCATATGATTCAAACCTATACCAGACTTAAAGTAGCAGATAATACCGGAGCAAGGCAGATAATGTGTATTAATGTTCCGGGAGGTACCGGCAGGAAATATGCCAGAGCCGGAGATATAATCGTGGCCTCGGTAAAAAAATCGATTCCGGAGGCCCAGGTCAAGAAGGGCGAAGTTATTAAAGCTGTAGTGGTGCGTTGTACCAGCCCTCACAGGCGCCCAGACGGGTCATATATAAAATTCGATGAAAATGCGGCAGTAATACTGGCTGATGATAATAACCCCAAGGGAACCAGAATATTTGGCCCGGTAGCCCGGGAACTGAGAGATAAAAACTTTACTAAGATTATCTCGCTGGCACCCGAGGTATTATAGGGGAGTAATTGGTAAAAAAATGAAGATTAAGAAAAATGATACCGTTCTGGTGATTGCCGGGAAAGATAGGGGGAAGAAAGGCAAAATAAGATTTGCTTATCCCAAAAAGGGGAGATTGCTCGTCGAGGGTGTTAACTTTATAAAGAAGCATGCTCGTGCTACCGGACAGGCAAGGCAGGCCGGTATAATAGAACGTGAAGCACCCATTCATATTTCCAATGTGATGTTACTATGCGACAAATGCCACAAACCGGCGCGTGTTGGTTCAAAAGCGCTGGAGAGCGGAGAGAATGTCCGTTACTGTAAATCTTGCCAAGAGGTGATTGATTAAATGGCGGGACTTAAAGAGAGATATAAAAAAGAAGTTGTTCCCAGATTGATGGAGCGCTATGGGTACACCAATATTATGCGCGTTCCACGTCTGGAAAAAGTTGTTTTAAATATTGGTGTCGGCGAGGCTATTGCTAATGCTAAAGCGATAGAAGCTGCTGAAAAAGACCTGGTAGCTATTTGTGGACAACATCCGGTAATCACGCGTTCTAAAAGATCTATTGCCGCCTTTAAGTTAAGGGTGGGGATGCCGATAGGCTTGAAAGTAACTCTGCGGGGGGATCGGATGTATCAGTTCCTTGATAAACTGATGAATGTCGTGCTTCCGCGTATCAGGGAATTCAGAGGTGTTCCACGTGATTGTTTCGATGGTTTTGGTAATTACACATTAGGCCTTAAAGAACAGGCCGTTTTTCCTGAAATAAGTTTTGAAGCTGTAGACAAATTGCGTGGGTTAGAGGTTACCATTGTTACCAAGGCCAGAACGGATGAAGAAGGCAGACAGCTTTTAGAAATGCTGGGGATGCCTTTTACGAAAGAGGAAGAATAAGTGGCTAAGAAATCAAAAATCGTAAAATCTCTACGTACTCCTAAATTCAGGGTACAGCAAAACAGTCGTTGTCATATATGTGGGAGACCGCGCGCATATATACGGTTGTTTGGGATATGTCGTATATGTTTCAGGCGGTTAGCCCTTAACGGGCAGGTTCCGGGAGTAAAGAAAGCAAGCTGGTAAACAGTTTGTTTAAATGTAATTAAAGGAGTACAGGGGATGGCTGTCACAGATCCAATTGCAGATATGTTAACGCGAATACGCAATGCCACTATGGTGAGGCATGATTCTGTTCCTATACCATCCTCAAGGATGAAATTGTATATTACTAAAATCCTCAAACAGGAGGGTTTTATTTCTGACTATGAGGTAACGGGTAGCCGTACACAAAGAGAAATAAAAATAATCCTGAAATATGCGGAAAAAAATCAACCGATAATTACGGGATTAAAAAGGGTAAGTAAACCGGGATTAAGGGTTTATGTACAGAGCGGTGAAATTCCTCGTGTGTATGGTGGATTAGGAATTTCCATAATTTCAACATCCAGAGGAGTTATGACGGGTAAAAAAGCCTGGCACCAGGGAGTTGGCGGCGAGCTTTTATGTTATGTGTGGTAAAGAAATCTTGAGGTATAATTATATATGTCTAGGATAGGAAAAATGCCAATAGCTATGCCAACGGGCGTAGCCATGAAAATTGAAGAAGATAAGGTTATTATAACCGGACCTAAAGGGAAGCTAGAACGTACTTTCAGCCCCGAAATGTCAATTACTTTGGATGATAAGATTATTAATGTAACGAGACCCAGTGATGAAAGACAGCATCGTGCTTTGCATGGACTAACACGAACACTGCTGGATAATATGGTGAAGGGTGTCAGCGAGGGTTTTGAAAAGAACCTGGAGATCGTGGGTGTTGGGTACCGTGCAGAAATGTCGGGGCAAAATCTGATGTTACGCATCGGTTTTTCGCATGTGGTCCAAGTTATCCCGCTTACCGGGGTTTCTATAGCGCTGGATGGACAAACTAAAATTAAAGTGCTGGGAATCGATAAAGAAAAAGTAGGCCAGATGGCAGCTGTGATTCGTGCGGTCCATCCCCCGGATCATTATAAAGGTAAGGGTATTCGCTATGCCGGGGAAGTGGTACGTATTAAGGCAGGTAAGACTGGCAAAGTCGGAGGGGGTAAGAAGTAGTGAGCAGCAATGTAAAAAGAGCGGCACGTGTTAAGAGGCACGCCAGAGTCAGAGCGAAAGTCAGCGGAACAACGGCAAGACCGCGCTTGTGTGTGTATCGCAGTTTGCAGCATGTTTATGCGCAGGTTATTGATGACACTAATGGGCACACCATGGTTTCGGCTTCGACTGTGGATCCTGAGATCGTAAAAGATAAAGATAACAAGAAAAAGTCGGATCTGGCTGGAATAGTCGGTCTTTTAATAGCCAAACGGGCATTGGATGCAGGGATAACCGAAGTTGTCTTTGATCGTGGCGGATATAAATATCATGGCAGGGTTAAGACCCTGGCTGATGCAGCTCGCAAGGGCGGAATAAAATTCTAAGGAAGGGTTATTGAAGTGGCCAAGAAGCTGATAATAAAAAATAGAATAGATCCGTCAGAAATGGTTATAAACGATAAATTAATTTATCTAAATCGCGTTTCTAAGGTAGTTAAAGGTGGCAAACGCCTTAGTTTTAGTGCCCTGGTAGTGGCTGGAGACGGTAATGGCCATGTAGGTATCGGTATGGGAAAATCTAATGAAGTCCCGGATGCCATAAATAAAGCCGGAGTTGTCGCAAGGAAAAATATGATTGAGATCAGGTTAGCCGGAACAACTATTCCTTACGAAACGATAGTTAAGTACGGTGCGGCAAAAGTATTAATGAAACCTGCTTCTCCCGGTACAGGCATAATTGCCGGCGGCAGTGTCAGGGCGGTAGTCGAAGCTGCCGGGATCAAGGATATTCTTACCAAGTCTATGGGGAGCGCAAACAAGATAAATGTAGCTAAGGCAACCTTGCTCGGGTTGAGCCAGCTTAAAGACCCGAAAGCTGAGTTAGCCCGTCGTAAAGGAACCCTGCAGGAATCGCAGGAGGTAGCCGGTGACTAAATTAAATATAACTCTGGTCAAAAGTGGTATCGGTTACCCGGAAGACCAGAAAAAGACTTTGACCGCTCTCGGTTTTAAAAGATTACATCAGAGTGTAGTACTTGAGGATTCTCCTTCGGTGAGGGGAATGATACTTAAAGTCAGACATCTGGTTAAAGTGGAGGAATCAAACTAGTGAGGCAAGATTTACTATCGCCGGTACCGGGGGCAAAGAAAGATCGTAAGCGCGTAGGCCGTGGAAACGGTAGCGGGCATGGAACATATTCAGGCAGAGGTTGCAAAGGACAAAAGGCTCGTGCTGGTAATAACAAGGTAAGGCCTGGTTTTGAAGGCGGTCAGTTACCTTTGATTAAACGGCTGCCGCGAAAACGTGGATTTACCAATATTTTTAAAACTGAATATGCAGTGGTTAATTTGGGCAATCTTAACATATTTGAATCCGGCAGTGAAGTTACAGCTGAAAAATTAGTGGCTGCCGGAATTATTAAAAATACTAAAAAACCGATTAAGATATTAGCTCATGGGGATGTGAATCATCCACTGGTAATTAAAGCGGATAAATTCTCAGCCGCGGCGAAAGCCAAAATAGAGGCGGTTGGCGGTAAAGCCGAGGAGGTCGTTAGTGGCTAAACCGCGTCTTTTGCAGGCAACTATAGATGCCTTCAGATTGCCCGATTTAAGGCGACGCATTCTGATGACCATAGGAATACTGATAGTATTCCGTTTTATAGCGCATGTGCCTCTACCCGGAGTGGATGCTACAGTTCTTTCTGAATTATTTAAGAATAACGCTCTTCTGGGTATGTTCGACCTGTTCAGCGGCGGGGCAATGAAGAATTTCAGCGTGGCGGCTATGGGTGTTTATCCATACATTACAGCATCTATTATTATGAGCGTAATGACTCCTGTTATTCCCAAGCTGCAGGCAATTTCCCAGGAAGGGGAAACGGGTAAGAATAAAATTAATCGGATAACGCATTTTATAACTGTTCCTTTAGCCGGTTTATCCGGATATGGACAGCTGGTTCTTTTACAAAATGCCGGTGCTGTAGCTGCTACGGATACGTTATCAACAGTAGCTATAATTATGGCCATGATAGCCGGCACCATGTTTTTGGTATGGTTGGGTGAACAAATTACCGAATATGGTATCGGAAACGGTATTTCTATAATCATATTTGCCGGTATAGTGGCTGGTTTACCGGAAATGATAGGGGATTCATGGATTGCAGCTCAACAAGGGCAGGTTATGGGTTTGATAGTCTTCTTACTCGTGGGACTTGCTACTACCGTACTGATAGTAATATTTACCGAGGCACACCGCCGGATACCGGTACAGTATGCTAAGAGCGTATTCAAGAGCGGAAGGATGTATCGTCAATCGGGTGCGAGCCATATACCTTTAAGGGTGAACACTGCCGGAATGATCCCGCTTATCTTTGCTATGGCACTGGTTATGTTCCCGGGGATTATCGCCAGCTATTTTGCCAGACCAGCGGCGGAAGATCCGAATTTCTGGAATTATGTGATGAATATATTCAGTGCTGATGCAGCGTTACCGTGGGGGTTAGTATATTGGGGCTTGTATTTTTTGCTGGTGTTTGCCTTTGCGTTCTTTTACACTATGGTTATTTTTCAACAGCAGGACCTGCCCGGTGTTTTGCAGAGGCAGGGAGGATTTGTGCCGGGAATAAGGCCTGGCAAGCAGACAGCGGCTTATTTGAATGGTGTGATAACACGTATTACCTGGGGTGGAGCACTTTTCCTTGCCTTTGTAGCTATAATGCCGTTTATTGTAAGTCAGGTCAGTAATGCACAGGGTCTTGTATTATCCAGCTTCGGTATGCTTATCGTTGTTGGGGTTGTATTGGATACTATGAAACAGATGGAAGCACAGCTGTCGATGCGCCGTTACGAAGGCTTCTTAAAATAGAAAGCAAATATAAGCGGAGTGGGAAGTGTATATTGTATTCCTGGGGGCCCCGGGTGCGGGCAAAGGAACACAGGCAACGAGTGTTGCCAAGGAATTTGGTCTGGTTTCCATAGCCTCAGGAGACCTGTTTCGGCAGGCCGTAGTGAGAGGGGATGAACTGGGTAAAAAAGTTAAAGAATATATGGCAAAAGGGGTATTGGTCCCCAGTGAAATAACGGTGCAAATGGTACTAAATAAACTGGATGCGCCAGAGAGCCTTAATGGGGTCATCTTCGATGGTTTCCCCAGGAATTTAAAACAGGCTGAAGCCCTGGATGAGGCTCTTAAAAAACAGAATAAAAAAATAGATAAAGTAGTATATATTAAGGTTGAAGAAAAAGAGCTTGTCCGGCGCCTAGGTGGACGCTGGGTGTGCCACAGTTGTCAGGCTCCGTGTACTATAGAGGGTATTCTTGCAATAGAACAGAGGAAGTGCCGGAAATGCGGCGGTGAACTATATCAAAGACCTGATGATAATAGAGAGACGATTAAAAATCGGCTTAAGGTATATTTTACGGAGACTGCTCCTCTGATAGAGTATTACAGGCAGTCAGGCAGATTGATAGAGGTGGAGGGCGAGGGGAATGTGGAAGAGATAACAAAAAGGATAAATAGTGCTCTTCGTAAGAAGGCAATTATATAAAAATTAATGAATATAAAAATAAAGCCCGAACATGAAATTGCTATTATGAGGCAAGCCGGGCGGATTGTAGCTGAGGTATTGTTAATACTCAAAGACAGTATAGAGCCGGGAATGAAAACAATGGATTTAGATGTGATAGCGGACAAAGAACTTAAGAGGCTGGGAGCCAGGTCTTCGTTTAAGGGGTATCATGGATTCCCTGCCAGCCTGTGCGTTTCGGTAAACGATGAGATTGTGCATGGGATTCCCGGAGAAAAGGTAATTAAAGAAGGGGATATTGTTTCCCTGGATGTAGGCTCTATTTATGAAGGATTTCAGGGGGATGCTGCTATAACAGTCGGGGTCGGAGAAATAAGCCTTAAGTCCAGAGACCTGATGCAGGCAACTGAAGGGGCGCTTGCAGCCGGCATATCCTGTGCCCGAGATGGAGCCAGGTTAGGTGATATTTCGGCGGCTATACAGGGGTTTGCCGAGTCCAGAGGATATTCGGTGGTGCGGGAATATACAGGTCATGGGATTGGCAGGCAGATGCACGAGGACCCGCTGATTCCCAATTTTGGTACGCCAGGTACGGGATTGGATCTTAAAAAGGGAATGACCCTCGCCATTGAACCGATGGTTAATGTCGGGGATTGGCGCACCCGCCCCGGTAAGGATGGCTGGGTTGTATTTACAGCCGATGGAAGTATATCCGCACATTTTGAACATACTATTGTTATTACCGGTGGAAAGCCAGAGGTGCTCACCATTGTATAAGCAGGTAAAATATGGCTAAGAAGGAAGCTATCGAGGTCGAGGGAGTAGTGATTGAGGCTTTGCCGAATGCTACGTTTAATGTCGAGCTGGCCAATGGACATAAAGTCTTAGCCCATATTTCTGGTAAAATAAGAGTACATTACATTAGAATATTACCCGGCGATAAGGTGCTTATAGAGTTATCACCCTATGATCTAAATCGTGGGAGGATAACTTACCGTTTGAAATAAAGACCTTGTCAGGGTAGAGGTGGGTAAGAAGGTATAATGAAAGTTAGAGCATCAATAAAAACACGGTGTGAAAAATGTAAGATAGTAAAACGACGAGGGGTAGTCAGGAATATATGTACTAATCCCAAGCATAAGCAGCGTCAGGGTTAGCTTGGTGTCTTTAAGGAGGAATAAATGGCACGTATAGCCGGGGTAGATATCCCTAAGAATAAACAGATCAAATATGCATTGCAATATATTCATGGTATTGGGCTTGCCTTTAGCCAGAAAATACTGGAACAGACAGGGATCAATCCTGCAACCAAGTCTGACGATTTGACCGAAGCAGAAAATAGTCGTCTTCGTGAACTTATAGATCATGAGTACAGGGTAGAGGGGGAGCTCAGGAAAGAGGTTAATCTAAATATAAAACGTCTTATAGATATCGGCAGTTATCGTGGTTTACGACATCGTCGTAATTTACCTGTTCGCGGTCAAAAAACTAGAACAAATGCCCGTACACGGAAAGGCGTGAAGAAGACAGTAGCCGGCAGAGGTCAGAAGCGTGGCATGGCTAAGACGTAATATAAAGGGGAAATAAAATATGGCAACAAATAAAAAAACCAAAGTCAGTAAAAGAGATCGTAAGTCTATCCCAAGTGGGAGGGCTTATATACAGGCTACCTTTAATAACACCATTATATCCCTGACCGATCCTGAGGGAAATGTTATTTCCTCAGCCAGTGCCGGAGGGTCCGGATTTAAAGGTTCACGTAAAGGGACTCCCTTTGCGGCTCAAATGGCAGCTACCACTGCTGCCCATAAGGCTATGGAGTATGGTCTGCGACAGGTAGATGTTTATGTTAAAGGCCCGGGAAGCGGACGGGAGGCGGCTGTTCGCGCACTGCAGGCTTCCGGGCTTTATATTACCAGTATCAGGGATGCAACACCGATTCCTCATAATGGTTGTCGTGCGCCTAAAAGGAGGAGAGTCTAAAAATGGCCAGATATACTGAAGCGGTTTGCCGTTTATGCCGACGTAGCGGGGATAAGTTGATGCTAAAGGGCATCAAGTGTGTATCCAAGTGTACACTGGATAAACGCTCAAAAGCACCGGGCCCTCAACTAGGACGTCGTCGACGTCTTTCCGATCGCGGAGAGCAACTTCGTGAGAAACAGAAGGTACGTTATACTTATGGGATCCTGGAAAGACAATTCAAATGTACATTTGCAGAAGCCGAGAGAAAAACCGGTATTACCGGTGAGAATCTTCTGGTACTACTTGAGAGACGACTGGATAATGTGGTCTACAGGCTGGGGCTGGCTGATTCCAGGGCGCAGGCGCGTCAGGTAGTGCTGCACGGGCATATAGACCTCAACGGGCGGAAGACGGATATTGCCTCCTGCTTGGTAAAAGAAGGGGATGTCATAAGCTGGCATGGCAAGAGCGTTAATACTGAATATTATAAAATCGTTGCCAAGAGTATAGGCAGCAAGACCGTTCCCGGATGGTTAAATCTGGATCGGGAAAAGCTGGTAGGCAAGGTTTTATCTTTACCAACGCCTGATGATATTGGGGCAAAGTATAATATAGCGTCAGTGGTTGAGTATTACTCACGATAGTCGGGCTGGAAAGGAGGTAAAATTTGTTTGGCTTAGCTGTTTCAAGTATAGAATGTGTAGAAAGTAATGATAAATATGGACGTTTTGTAGTCGAGCCATTGGAAAAGGGTTTCGGGACTACTGTTGGTAATGCCTTGCGCCGTGTGCTGCTAAGCTATCTACCCGGAGCGGCTGTAACCAGTATTAGAATAGAGGGAGTTCAGCACGAGTTTGCTCCTATCCCGTATGTTAAAGAGGATGTGCTGGAATTTATACTTAATATTAAATCACTGCGTTTAAAAGCGCTTTCGGAAAGGCCTGGTAAATTAACACTGGAGAAGCAAAAAGAAGGCAAAATATTTGCAGGGGATATTAATCAATCTACCGATTTCGAGATTGTAAACCCGGATCTTTATCTGGCAACGGTAGATTCACCTGAAGCCAGGTTCTTTGTAGATCTCGATGTTGAAATAGGCATGGGCTTTAAAGCAGCAGATTCAACCGATAATATGTCGGTTGGCACTATACCCATAGATGCCATATTTTCACCGGTACGCAAGGTTAACTATAATATACAACCGATTCACGTCGGGGAAACGACCAGCCGTGAACGGTTATATCTTGAAGTATGGACCGATGGCACTATAACTCCGGCTGATGCTATTAGCAACGCGGCTAATATTCTGTTAGACCAAATAGCTCCGTTCGTAGAATACAGCCGTGTTTCCCAGGTAGCCAAGGAAAAGAAAGCATTGCGTGCTTCTATTCCCCAAGATTTATTCAATATGCCTGTAGAGCAGCTGGATCTATCGGTCAGGGCAATGAATTGTCTGCGGCGTAGCGGTATAAGCACTGTCGGGGAGCTTGTCAGCACCGGGGAAAAAGAATTACTGTCACTGCGTAATTTCGGACAGAAATCACGGCAGGAAGTGCAGGAACGCCTGAAGTCTTTAGGTTTATCCTCCTCTATAAATATAGAAGAAGGCGAAGAAGAGGAAGAGGAAATTCTCCCTGTAAAAAAGGGGAATAAAAAGAAAGAATCTGCCAAGTAGGTATCAATTAGGAAGAGGCAAAAATGAGGCACAATATAGCTGGAAGAAAATTCGATAGGGACTCGTCTCACAGGAGATCCATGTTCCGTAATCTGGTAACAGATTTATTAGACTATGAAAAGATAGTGACAACCGAGGCTAAGGCAAAGGAAATACAGGGACTGGCTGAGAAAACGATCACTTTGGGAAAACGCGGCGGTTTGGCCGCCAGACGCCAGATGTTGACCTTTGTTTTCGATGCTAAGGTTGTAGAAAAGGTTATTTCCGATATCGCTCCGAGATTTTCACAGAGGCAGGGTGGTTATACACGTATTGTAAAACTGGGTCCCAGGTTGGGCGACGGGGCAAGCATGGTTCAGCTTGAGCTGGTGGAGAAGGCTCAATAACCGGATTTGGGAGAGTAACGGAAAAGGTTTTGAATGATGGCGGAGAATATCTCTCCGGTTGATAATACAATCAGAAGATTGGTTCTGATTGTCGAATACAATGGAAGCGAGTACTATGGTTTCCAGTTACAGGCGAAGCTTCCTACGGTGCAAGGTGAATTGGAAAAAGCCATATACAGTCTGACCGGTGAGAAAATCAGGGTAGCATCGGCCAGCCGAACGGATACCGGGGTACATGCCAGGGGGCAGGTGGTCAGCTTTAAAGCTAAATCGGCGATAGAGTTGGGTAAGTTCATAAGCGGTTTGAACTATTACCTGCCGGCGGATATAGCAGTTAAGGCGGCTTACAGGGTTGAAAATTCATTCAACGTTAGAAGTAAGGCTGTAAGCCGGGAATATAAATATTATATATTGAACAGTTATGCGCGTTCTCCGATGTGGGAAGATTATTCCTATCGGGTAAGCGGAGAGCTGGATATTGAAGCAATGAATAAGGTGGCTCGGGAACTTGTCGGCGAGCACGACTTTGCTTCTTTTACCAGTAACCTGGGAGTAGAATTAAAAAGTACAATAAGGCGTATTTATAATACCTGGTTCGACAGGGACGGGGAGATGGTTGTCTTCAATGTAGTGGCTAGTTCGTTCCTGCCCCATCAGGCAAGGAATACAGTTGGAGCTCTTATCCGGGTAGGGCAGGGGAAGGTGACGGGAGAAGAGTTTCATAGTATAATGGATGCGAAGAAACTTGGTTTGGCCGGTCCGGCGGCTCCTGCTAAAGGGCTGTGCCTTATGAAAGTTAATTATAAAAAATCCTTAGAGGAAGAAAATAGTGAATACATATAGTGTTAAGGCTTCTGATATAAAACGGGAATGGCATGTTATCGATGCTACGGATCAGGTACTGGGTCACCTGGCAACGGAGGTTGCCCGTTTGCTTATGGGTAAAAATAAAGCGATGTTTACTCGCAATATGGATACCGGCGACTTCGTTGTTATTATCAATGCCGGAAAGATACGCACCAGCGGTAATAAGACTCTGCAAAAATTATATTACAGGCATTCCGGCTATCCCGGTGGTTTTAAGAGCGTCACACTGGATGTCATGCTTAAGACCAAACCGGAATGGGTAATAGAGCATGCTGTCAGAGGGATGATACCTCATAATCGACTGGGAAACAGCATGATAAAGAAATTAAAGGTATATGCTGGGGATTCGCACCCCCATACGGCTCAGGTAGCCGCTAAAAAATAAATCGGATAGAAGTTTGTGAGGGGAGCTTTGAAAAAGAAGACTTATTCTCAGGGAACAGGCAGGCGTAAAACAGCAGTGGCTCAGGTACGGCTTATGCAGGGGAGCGGAGAGATTATAATTAACGGGATGCCTTATGAACAGCGGTTTGTTCGTTTTGGAGACCGCCAGATTATTGTAAAACCGCTTTTAATCACTGAAACTATGGGAAAATATGATATTTCCATTAAGGTCAATGGTGGTGGTGTTTCCGGACAGTCGGGAGCTGTTTCTCATGGCATTGCCCGCGCCCTGTTAAAAGAAGACGAGAAGTATAAGGCTTTGTTGAGGGGGGATGGTCTGCTCACCCGTGATTCACGGGCTAAAGAGAGAAAGAAACCCGGTCTCAAGCGTGCCCGCAAGGCGCCGCAGTATACAAAGCGTTAAATTATTACAATTCTGAATTAGAAAAGGCTGCAAATTAATTTGCAGCCTTTTTTGTTTGGATCTACTGTTTCCTGAGCTCGTGTTTTAAATGGTCTATGGCCTCAATAGGGGTAGGGTCCACCTGGTTAAGGATAGCCAGATAATAGCTTATATAGTCTCCCAGGAGCACCAGGCTTAACATCTGAGCCAGCGTATTCTCTCCCGAAACATCTATTATGCTATGCTTGATCTTTGTCTGCTCCAGTAGTTGGCAGGTTGCCTGATAGCGTTTTAAAATTGGTTCCGGCAACTGACTTGAGCGTAAGAGAACTATATGCGTATTGCCGGCAAAATCCTTCGGGAATTGATAACCGACTATAGTGTTGTGATTAAGTTCGGAGAAGGATTCACAGGCTGCCCAGGTCTTGCTGTTTTCATTGAACTGGGTCTTCCATCGGTAGCCAACTTCAGCGGTTATCCCCGAACAATATATGAAGATAAATTTGCCATAGAGCTTTTCTGCCATCTGTTTGGCCTGGTTCTGTGCAATGGGTATGGATTTATCCAGTTGCCCTGATAATTGCTCCAGGATCTTAATCATCTTGGCGGTATCGGCCGATTTATCGCCGATAACACGCAGTTTTTGTAATATGCTGAATATAGCCATAAAGCTGAACGGTAGGGTTGCGCGAGGTTGGGCGTCGTAATCGAATTGGAATAGCGGTATATGTCTTGCCTCTGCAATCTCTTTAAGTTTACCGCCGGTGGTAATGGCAATACATTTAGCGTTTATGCTAAAGGCTTCATCAAGGGCGGAAAGCGTTTCTTCCGTATATCCCGAATAGCTGCAGGCGATAAATAACGTCTTATTATCCACATATGACGGCAGGTTATAGCTTCGATTAACCGAAATCGGTATTTTAGATTCTGAAGAAGCCAGCCGGGCAATGAGATCGGCACCGATTGCCGAACCCCCCATTCCCAGTATCATCACCCTGTTTATATCTGCATAGTCTGGCGGTAGTTCCAATAACATTCCTTTGCGCCATGCCTCGCGGCATAGCTCAGGGAAGCTAGTGAGGTGTCCGATCATATTTTCCAGGTCATATTCGCTGTATACTTTGATATCGTCTAAATCTATCATAAATCAAACTCCGGTAAGTTTTTTGCCCAATTCCAGCATTCTTTTTACTCTTTCCAAGTTATTACTTTCTGTATAGATTCTTAGTAAAGGTTCGGTGCCGGAAAAACGAATAAGCAACCAGGTGCCGTCGGCTAGAGTAAACCTGAAACCATCCAGGCTATCTTTTTTAATTACTTTAACATTATCCAGCGTTTCAGGGAAACTTTCTTTAACCCGGTTGGTTATAATTTCCCTCTGCAGTACGGGGAACTCTATGTCCAGCCGGTCATAATAATGTTTTCCAACCTTATTATATAAATCCCCCAGTAACTCCGAGGGTTTTTTGCCTGTTTTTATCATAAAATCTAAAAAGCACAATCCTGCCAGCAGGGCATCGCGCTCGGGAACATGCCCGCGTAGTCCATACCCGCCGCTCTCTTCACCGCCTATGAGTGCATCGTGCTCAATCATAACCGGAGCGACATATTTAAATCCAACCTTTGTTTCAAATACCGGCACATTATATATATCTCCCAGTTTTTGTAGCATGCTGGTGCTGGTTATCGTCTTAACAATAGCCCCGCGCTGACTACGAACCTCAAGCAGATATAATGCCAGTAAAGCGAATACCTGTAGCTGGGTTAAAAAGTTGCCGTTCTCATCCATGATCCCGATACGGTCGGAATCTCCGTCGGTAGCCAGTCCGACATCAGCTTTTTCTTTTTTTACTATTTCGGATAGCTTTGAAAGATTAACAGCTATCGGCTCCGGCTGTTTCATCCCGGGGAATGCCGGATTACACTGGTCGTTTATCTCGATAATCTCGAAGTTAGTGTCTTTAAGTAATTCTTTGAAGTAACCGATGCCGGCTCCGAACATCGAATCCACGACTATTTTAAGATTTTTATTCTTAAAATCCTTGAAGTCAACGAACTTTTCTATCTGCTTCCTATAAAAAGGAAACAGGTCTGTATATTCCACCAGTCCTCTATTGACAGCTTCTGTAAGAGGTAAGCGACTTATCTTCCCTGTTTCAGCAATATCTGCGATATTTTCTTCCAGTCGGGAGACAACTTCAGTGGGGGCGCTGGCGCCGTCTGCGGATTTATACTTGAAGCCGTTCCATTTTGCCGGATTATGGCTGGCGGTAATAATTATAGCTCCGCCTGCCTGTTTTGCCAATACGCCGTAACTGATAACCGGAGTAGGTGTAGCTGTGGGGCAGAGATATACCTTTATGTTATTTCCTGCAATCACTTCGGCGGCAGCCACGGCGAAATCCTTAGAGGCAAAACGGGTATCATAGCCGATAACCAATCCGCGTTGTACCAGTCCGGATTGTTGTAAATACTCGGCAACCCCCTGGGCACAGATGCACACATTATGGAATGTGAAGTCATCAGCGATTATTCCTCGCCAACCATCGGTGCCGAATTTAATCGTATTTTTTATCAATCTTATCCTTATTTTTCTTTTAAGTATTTCTGCTGTATTTACTCATAATCCGGTTGTTTAAAGTCCCGCTTCTTTTCTTAAAATAGCGGCTTTGTCAGTCTTTTCCCAGGGAAGGTCGATATCTGTTCTGCCGAAGTGACCGTAAGCCGCTGTCTGGCGGTAAATGGGTCTGCGCAAGTTGAGATGTTTAATAATGGCTCCCGGTCTTAAATCGAAATGTTTACTTATCAGTGCCTTTATGCTTTGCGTGTCTACTTTACCGGTACCGAACGTTTCAACACAGACAGAGAGTGGTTTGGCAACCCCGATAACATAGGCTACTTGTATTTCAACTCTATCGGCGATGCTGGCGGCAACCAGGTTCTTGGCGATATAGCGCGCCATATAGCTTGCCGAGCGGTCTACCTTGGTCGGGTCTTTCCCCGAGAAAGCGCCGCCGCCATGACGGGCTACCCCGCCGTATGTATCGACGATAATCTTACGGCCGGTAAAACCGGTATCGGATACAGGTCCGCCGATGACGAAGCGTCCTGTGGCATTGACATAATATTTTGTATCGCTATCGATAAGGTTTGCCGGAACAACCTCTTTTATAACATTCTTGATGATGTCTTTTTCAATCTGTTCGTGGCTGATATTATCATCGTGCTGGGCGCCGATTACAACGCTGTCGATTCTCTTAGCCTTTCCGTTGCTGTATTCAACCGTTACCTGGGATTTACCATCCGGACGCAGATAGGGGAGTATTCCTTCTTTTCTTACTTTTGCCAGCCTGCGGCACAGGTTGTGTGCCATTAATATGGAGAATGGCATAAGTTCGGGTGTTTCGTTGCAGGCATAACCGACCATCATACCCTGGTCGCCGGCACCGGTTTTATCAAAATCATCGGCGGAAGCAATGCTTTTAGCTTCGGCAGATTTACTGACTCCCATATCGATATCAGTGGATTGCTCTTTAATTGAAACCATTACACCGCACGAGTGGCAATCGAAACCGTATTCCGGCTTGTTATAACCTACGTCCTGGATAACACCGCGCACCACCTGGGGAACATCCACATAGCACTTGGTGGTAATTTCTCCCAGCACTATTACCATGCCGGTGGTAGTGGCTACCTCGCAGGCTACCCTGCCGTTTGGGTCTTTAGCCATAATAGCATCCAGGATGGCATCGGATATCTGGTCACACAGCTTATCCGGGTGTCCTTCGGTTACCGATTCCGATGTGAACATGAATTTGGGGGAGCTTTCAAAACAGTTACTCATATTTCTCCTTTTTAAGTTCCTTCTTCCCAGCTATTCAGGTATTTCTCCTGCTCCGGGGTTAGTTTATCGATTTTAACGCCCATAGCATCCAGCTTCAGTCGGGCAACTTCTTTATCTACGTCCTCAGGTACTACATAAACCTTCGACTCGAGATTCTTGCTATTTTTAACGATGTATTCCAGACATAGCGCCTGATTGGCAAAGCTCATATCCATAACGCTGGACGGGTGTCCCTCAGCGGCTGCCAGGTTAATCAACCTGCCTTCGCCCAGCAGGAATATCTTATGTTTGTCTTTCAAGGTATATTCATCGACAAACGACCTGATGCGTCGCTTGTTTACAGAAAGGCTTTCAAGGCTGGGGATATCTATTTCAACGTTGAAATGTCCGCTGTTGCAGATGATTGCCCCATCCTTCATCATGCCGAAATGCTCTCTACTTATGACATGTTTGTCGCCGGTGACGGTAATAAAAATGTCCCCGATTTTGGCAGCGTCATTCATGGGCATCACCCTGAACCCGTCCATGACGGCTTCTAATGCCCGCAGGGGCTTGACTTCGGTAACAATGACCAGAGCCCCTAACCCCTTGGCTCTCATGGCTACACCATGACCACACCAGCCATATCCGACTATGACCACATTCTTGCCGGCAAAAAGAATATTGGTGGCGCGGATAATTCCGTCAAGTGTGCTTTGCCCGGTGCCGTAGCGGTTATCGAAAAGGTACTTGGTCTGAGCGTCGTTAACGGCAATTATAGGATATTGAAGCTTGCCGTCTCTCTCCATGCTGCGAAGGCGTATAACGCCTGTGGTCGTCTCTTCGGTGCCGCCGATAATGTTCTTTATTAAATCCTTTCTTTCTTTATGCAACATGCTTACCAGATCCGCTCCGTCATCCACGGTGAGTTGCGGTCTATGGTCAAGGGCGGTATTTATATGCTTATAATAGGTTTTATCATCCTCTCCCTTGATGGCATTGGTAGGTATACCGTATTCCACCAGCGCGGCTGCGGCAGGATCCTGTGTGCTTAACGGGTTGGAGGCGCACAGCATAACGTCGGCCCCGCCGGCTTTAAGCGCCAGGGCAAGGTTGGCTGTTTCAGTGGTGATATGCAGGCAGGCGGAAACACGAATCCCCCGGAGCGGTTTTTCTTTTTCGAATCTTTCCATGATTAGCTTCAGCACCGGCATTTCACGCGCCGCCCATTCTATTCTTTGCCTGCCGTCTTCGGCAAGGGCAATATCCTTTATATCGTATAAATCCCTGTTCATTTACCAACCGTCCTTTTATTCTCTATTCAGTGATATCAATTTGCCGTCTTATAGGGTCTTAACACCCGGTATCATTAGAGATATTATCTAATACATCTAAGACTTTTTTTACGTTTTCCTCTATCGGATTATTATTGTCAATTATAACACGATTCCGAGGTGGTACTTCCACTACAGATTCGAATAGGCTTTTCTGTATCTGGTATACCTCCCAGCGTCCGTCGGATACCGATGTCTCCTTAAGTCGTCTTTCCAGTCTCCCTTTTGCAGTCTCTTCATCGAGGGTACACTCGAGAATAAAGAATTTAGCCTTTATTTCTTCTGCCAGTTCCTTGGCAGTAACACGCCCGGCCGCCTTTATAAAAGCCGCATCTATGATCACCGATTCCCCGTCACTCAATACCTTTTTAGCTTCTTCGAATAACGTATCGTACGTCTTTCGGGAGAATTCAGGGGAGTATATGCCGGTGTTATACTTCTCGAAGCAGTGTTCTTTAACCCAGATATTTGCCAGTTTCTTGCGGGTTATATCCGAGGAAAGAACTACCAGTCCCAGCCTTTTTGCCAGCGCTTCCGCCAGTGCGGATTTGCCGCTTCCGGTAAGCCCGGCGGTAATAAACAAGGTGGGGGTAGAGTTTACATAAGAACAGGCTAAATCGAAATAGCTCGTTGCTGCCTGCTCGGCTTCTTGTCTTTGTTCGGGTGTGATATAAGGGTCATCCAGCTTGAAACAGGATACCTTGCCTCTTATGCAGGCGCGGTAACACTTGTAGAAATGGAGCAGTTTTATCATATCGGCGTCACCGCTGCTCACTATATAGCTTTTAACGAAGCTGCGGGCAAGGTCTGCCCTGCCATTATGGTCTAAGTCCATCGCCAGGAATGCTACTTCCGATGCGACGTCGCAATAGCGGAAGCGGTCGTTGAACTCGATACAGTCATAAATTATCAGTCCGTTTTCGAAGCAGATATGAGCGGCGTGCAAATCTCCGTGGCAATCCCTTATCCTGTTCTCTTTTATCCTCTTCTCGAACAGGGGAGTATTGTCTTTTATAAAGTTGCGGGTGAAATTCGCTATTCGCTGGTACTGACGCCTGGAAAGGGTTCTGCCGATGTATTTCCCCATCTGGCTCAGGTTTTCCTCATTATTGTGGGCGATGGAATCTACACTTCCGAATATGTTTATCCTTGAGTTGGTTGCAGCCTTACTATGAAAATCGGCCATCCTGGCAGCCAGTCTCGGCATCATCTCATCCGTAACGCTGTTTTCTTTTAAAAGGACATCCAGCATGCGCTCACCTGGCAGCTTCCGCATTTTTACGGCGTATTCCACGATTTCTCCGGTGCCGCCTATTGCATATTTCTTATCTTTTTTAGTTATGGGGATCACTCCGATATAAACATCTGTGGAAAGCCTCTGGTTAAGCTCGATTTCCTTTTCGCAGAAGAACTTGCGTTTTTCCAGGGTGGTATAGTCCAGGTAGCCCAGGTTAACCGCCTTTTTAATCTTGTAGACATATTTATCCCCTAAAAAGACGAAGGACATCTGGGTTTGTTCCAGCCGGACTCTTTTTGTCGGCTCGGGGTATATTTCGGGTTGAAGCAGCGCCTGTACCATTTCGGGGAGTCTATTCATCGGTTTTTATCAGAGTCCTTTCGGGTTTTTTAAGTAATTACTTTCCGGTAGTTATTGATTGTACCATTTAAACAGTTTTTATGAGTAATTTCCTATTTGCGTTGCGAAGTATATTCAGCAAATCGTTTAAACGAGCGGTCATACGTCTTTTCAATATCAGCAGGGAAGAAGCAAGCCGGTAATTCATCGAACTGCCGGTGATAAACTATACACTCACAGCACTTGCCCTTTCGGGAGCAGGGTTCATATGTACAGTTACATTTTGAACGATTATCTTTGATATTGCAATCCATTTTATCCGTAACGCTTTCTTATCTCTTTAGACAGCCCTGTCAGAAGTTCCAGTGCCAGTGTCGCCGCTTCCTCGTTAAGCCCGGCCAGCCCGCAGCTCGGGGTAAGCAGCCCGTGCTCTATAAGCCGTTTAAAGGGTACCCCCTTGCGGGTAAATGGCGCCATGGCTTCTTCTAACCTGTCTTTGAGGCTTGAGACGGTTTCTTTTTGTAAATTGACTTCATCGGTAGGTATAATCCCCCAGGCGATAGCCCCTTTTTTACCTAAGAAATCTTTTACATCAGCCGGATATAGCGTCAGGCTTTCGGAAAAGTTGTAGGTATCGAAACTTATTATATCGATGCCGGTCTCTAAAATCAGCGACCAGTCGGTATTACCGCAGCAGTGAATCCCTTTCAATCCGCAAATACCTGTTATTACTTCTTCCAGAAGGCAGATAATCCTGTCTTTAGGCAGTGAAAAGAAAGCGGAGCCGTAGGAGGTCATCGCCGGTTCGTCTATAAAAATAATGGTGTTTTTAGAGATTTGTTTTAAGGCTTTTTCCTGCCAGCCTGCTTTGAGGCGCAACATTTTAGCGGCGGCATCCGATAATATCTCATCATAAAGTATGGCTTTGCCACTATCGTCTTTGACGCTTAATCCCCAGCTAATCGGGCCTATTATCTGCCCTTTTACCGCCATCGGTGACAGATTCTCCTGCTTCAGTAGACAGTAAAATCCTGCAGCATACTCTGCAGTAACCGGATACTTATCTGTGTTGTTTTCCAGATAGGCGGTATATAATTTCTCTAATTCTCCGCTACTGTCTATAGAGCTATCTATGCAAAGGTCATTGCCTTTCTCAATTATACCCGGGAAACCCGCGCTGAATTGCACTGCCATCCCCTCTTTAAAAGAGCGGTTGGGCAGTTGCGGCCAGCAGGGGATATCCTTCAAAAAGCGCTCTATTATAGAGCATGCCTCATTCGGGTCTTTTTGCGGCATACTGCCTATCATGGTCGGCAGGCAATTAAAACTGGTATCTTTCATACTATTTAAACGTATTTCCCTATTATTAGATTGAGTTTTTCTTTTTGTTCCGTCGGTATGAGTTCGGGTGCGGTAATAATTGCTCCTCTCATAGCCGAAGCGCATATGCAATCCCGTTTATCCGATATACGGCTTACTGCCAGCTTGATAATCTTCTTCGATAGCTCGATGTTGCGCTGAAGTGTTCCCAAAATCATTTCTACCGATACCGGCTCTTTATATTCATGCCACGAGTCGTAGTCGGTAGGGCAGGCAATAATAGCGTAGCAGATTTCGGCTTCCCGTGCCAGCTTGGCTTCGGGTAGTGCCGTCATACCTATAACATCGGCTCCCCACGATTGGTGCAGCCTCGATTCGGCGCGGGTGGAGAAAGCGGGTCCTTCCATAACCACATAAGTTCCCTTAGCATGGACTGCCTCTGCGCTTGCTTCAACAGCGGCATTGTAGAGAACCTGTCTCAGATCGGGGCAGAACGGGTCGGCGAACTGTATATGGGCAACAACACCGTTGCCAAAATAACTATTTCGTCTTGCCACAGTGCGGTCTATCAACTGGTCTACGATAACTAACTCTCCATGCCGGATTTCTTCCCGGAGGCTGCCTACGGAGTTGATGGCGATGATATGTTCCACCCCCAGAGTTTTCATAGCGTAGATATTGGCGTGCGATGGCACTTCGGTGGGCATAATGTGGTGACCTCTGCCGTGCCTTGGCAAAAAGGCGACACCCACCCTGTTCAATTTACCGATAACGATGCTATCGCTGGGCTTGCCGAAAGGGGTATCTATATTAACTTCTTCGATATGTGTCAATCCTTCCATATCATATAGACCTGTACCGCCGATAACACCGATTTTTGCCTGATGCATTAATTATCTCCTTAACTATTGACGTAACTAACTTGACAACTTTATAGATATATTATAGAATGAAGTTAATTCGGAATACCGAAGGTGGATGATCCGTTAGGGTTAGCGCAGGAAGGTCAGATGTTATCTGACCTTTTTGTTTATTCAAAGATAATCTCTCCATATTGATTATATTTACCACGAAACACTTGTGATAATCTTGTCCCAAATGATGAATTAGGTAATGGTATTTTCCCTCTTGAACTGAGAATATATAATTTAGAAGGGTGCGCAATAAGGTCGGCGAATTGAAGCCCTGCAATATTATGAAATTTGTATTTAACTTTTAATTCTTTGCTTGTCAGTACTTTTTGAAATTCCTGAGGTGAAATATAATACGTCCCATTTTCCCAAACTTCGCAATAAACCTTCTTTAGTGCCGTGTCTTCCTTTCCGCCTCTCCCCTCTGCTAATACATCTCCGTTGGAAGGTATATTAGCTAGGTATCCCCTAAATCTTTCCAATAAACATGTTAGGCAGTAATGATAAGGATGAAATGCTGAATTTCCATATCTATCTTTGTGTAATTTCTTATCTATGATTACCGTAAAAAGTTCGAATTGAGCAGTATTAACAAATTCAGAAAGTTCTTTTTCCCAGGCAGAATTTTTTACTGGATCGTTTAAAACGCCGAAAGCAGAGCGACGATTGCAGAGAGATTCTCTATGAAGAATAACAGGGTCATCGGGGTTATACGGGAAATGGGATTGTTTCAATGCCTCAAATTCAGGTTGAAATTTAAGCCGATAATAATCTGATTCAATAGCAATACCAGTTAGTCCAAGATAACGTCTATTGATATCATCCAGATTATTATAAGTATGGTCGCCAGATTCATCAACGTAAAGCCGATATCTCATGTTAGAATTATATCATAATGTAATATGCTTGATGAAACCTGTAATAACTCGAACTGCTCAATCCGCACCGAAAAAGTTCTCTATTTTCCCTCTACGATTTTAATATCTTCTTCCGTTAGCCCATAAAGGGTATAAACCAGATTATCTATTTCTTTATCGGTTTTCTCGATTTCTTTGACCAGTTTGACCTTTTCGTGGGAAAAAACATCACGAATTGGTGCCAACTTTTTATTAAGCTCCAGCATTTTTTCGACTAACGATACTAATTTATCGTGCATTGCCTTTTCGGTAGGATTGTCGAAGTCGATTTGGCGGATGGGAAGACGTTCAATATAACGTTGGGCGTAGGAAAAGAAGCCTCCTCTAAAAGGGCTGCTTATCTTTTTAAGATTAAAGTCGAGTAAACTCGAATTAAGTAAGCCAAGAATATAAAGAGGTTTTTCTTTTGTGGTTGACTTCAATGTAATACCATATCCACCAGCATTACCCCCACCCATAAAGTAAAAAATTCCCTCACTATCGGATGTGAAGCGGCTCTTTTTTGCCAGAACACCAGTAAGAAGTTTTGGCTTATCGTGTAATGTCAGACTCTTAGGGTACACATAAGCATACCACCTGTCATTTTTCATTTTGCCATTTTCCCTGTTTTCAAGGGCTTTGCGGTTATTAAGCAGATATTTCCAACAAAGGGGATATGAAGATACAAACTCTTGTTCTGTTACGAGGTCGGCTTTGTCATCGCTAACTTTATATGCGAATAACAAAAAATAGGCTGGTGCTGGATATTGGTAACGCTCTATGTCATTCCCCATCAATAAGGGTTTTAATAAGGCTTTTTCCAGTTCCACTTCCTTTGCAAGACTGCGGGAATAAACTCTAATTTTATCATTTGCTGACTCACTGCGTTTTTCCAAAATGTAAATCTTATCGGCACTGGTCACAAGCCCCTGAAAAATTCTTTCAGCGATATCTCCTAAAGGCTTAGCATTACAGGAGAGCTTATCGAACAAATTTTTATCAGTGGCTAATAATGGCCAAACCCCTTTAGTAATGGCATCCTGCTCAGTTGTAACGGGTGGTATTGCAGTAATATCAGGCGGTTGCAAGCTATCGTTGGGTATAAATACATAATTAAGTGGTTTTTTCGTCGCGCCTTTTTGCATAGTAATAATAACAGGGTATGTTGTAGCTTCGGCAAACACCTGTTGTACTGAAAGGTCTATGATACTTTCTACGGTACACTGCTCTTGTATTATCTCTTGTATCTTCTTGCCATAGTCGGATTTTAAAAACTTACCTGATGTAATTAAACCTAATTTACCGCCGTCTTTTAGCAGTTTTATAGCTTGTTCTATAAAAAGCACATACAAGTCAAAAGAACCGTAAGCAGACTCGAAATGGCTGCGGAAGTAATCAGCTTCGTCACGCGGCAAAGACTGTATTCTTACGTACGGCGGGTTGCCTATAACCACATCGAAACCACCGTTTGCCATAATGTACTTGAATTCGTAATCCCAGTTAAAGGGGTGCTTATCTCGCCAGTTATCACCGAAGTAGCCTTTTAATTCCACATCTGTACCCGAAATAAGAGAGTTACCCTGTTTTATATTATCGGTAAGCGGGGGGAGGTGGTCGCGTTTTGCCAGCCCGCGCAGCAGCAGGTTAAGGCGGGCAATCTCCACCGCCTGCTGGTCTAAATCCACCCCGAAGATATTGCCGGTAAGTATCGGCATCCTATCGAATTTGTCCATCTCGGTTGTCGCTTTACTGCGAACGTCAGCGTGGAATTTTAGCAGTTCGTCATAAGCTCTGATGAGAAACGATCCGGAGCCGCAGGCAGGGTCTAAAATCTTCATATTCAGGATTCTATTGTAGTTATCGTGTCTGTTTTCCTCTATGAAGTGCCCGACTGTTTCCTTAACGATATAATCCGTTACGAACTTGGGTGTGTAGTAAATGCCCTGTTCCTTGCGATGCTGTTTCTTTTCTACCAGCTTGTAATCGGTATCGGCGGTACCTCCTAAAGCTATTCTAACCTGAGCTTCTTTGGCTTTTTCTATAATATGCTTGGAAACATATCCAAGGTACTGTTCATAAACACGACCTAACACATCGGCATCGATAACAGAGAAATCGTAACTTGCCATGATACCGGGGATGTCGTACAGACCGTTTAAAATATCGGTGATTAGATATTCATCGATAGCTAGTCTTTTATCGTCTAAAAGATGGGGAGCAAACAGTTCGCTGTCATAGTAGCCGTTATAATAGGCAAATATTTCACGGAGAGCAGTCGAAAGTTCGCCGTTTTTATGTTTGTTGTTTTCCCAGAGGTGCACGGCGGAGCGCAATTTGTTTTCTTCCAAATGCCTGTCCTCGGCGGTGCGGATGAAGATAAGGCGGTTAATGAGTTTTTCTATAACCTCATCTCTTTGCTCTTGTTTAAGCCATTTGCTGTTATAGTGTAGGAGTTCGTTGTAAAGGGCTTCTCGCCATTGCCGAAGCTGCTTGAATAGTTTCTCTTCAATGGGGATGGCATGGGGGATTATGCTATATTGGGCTGCTTCCTTGTTCAAAAAATTATTTGCTATGGATTCTTTTGACAAAAGCCACAGTTTTTCAAAGCTGTTTAGATAATCGTCATATCCAAGAGTAATAAAAGGTTGACTCCTCTGGGCGTTTAGAAGACGAATTTCTGTAAAGTTGGTTAATATTGCCCATGTAACACCCTTG
>JAQTVR010000077.1 GCA_028706995.1 Dehalococcoidales bacterium | reverse complement strand
ATGTATGTGAATATGGCAAAGATAGATGTTTAGGCGATAAAGAAAAATGTGCCAATTACTTTTTTGTAGATCCTCGAAGATGGGATAAAAAGGGTGTTGGTCCAAGCACAACAAACCAGAGAACTTTGTGCAACCTACTATACGATTTAAATGAGCAAATAAAGGAAAGGTCTGGAACTGTAACTGGAACTGTAAAAGGAAGTTGATTTTCAATAATAGCTCATCCAATGTATTTAAGACCAACTAGAATCACAAGTCATTTTGTGATATTAGGATTTATTAGTAAAAATAAGTTTGAGCTCGCTCTTTTTCCCGGCTACATGGTATCAATGCCCACATTTTATCTTTATCTCTGCATAGCTTACAAATTGAATTGCCTTTCTAATATTGCCTTACGGACAAGCGGAGTATAAACATCACGGCAGGAGGTGATTATGGGAATACATGCGGATTATGGAAAACGTCTATTGGGGGAATTGCTGCTAGAACGATGGGATGATTACGCCTCTGAAAGAAGTATTGATGAGGCGGGGGTACGCGCTGATCTTGACGGCATAATTTGGTCGGGAACTGGCAAAACAAAAACAGTCGAGTGCGCCGTCGAGATGCTGAAAAGGTTATATAAATTATTTATTGAAAGGGAATAATAAGAACATATTTCATCTGAAATCATCAAAAAAGAACTAAAGCATTATATGCATTGACGTTCCCTGTCCAGCCAGCCGTATCCGAATGTCCGTTTATCTATGGTGATAACGGGCAGGAAATTATATCTGGAACATTATCCTAAAAGTCGGGCGGTATGGTCATCATTGTTTTAATATCTTCTGTCATTGCATAAGAAGAAACCGCTGATATTTCAACCTTGCCTTCGGATATGTCTATCATGATAACATCATGAATACCGGCCTGGACGAACATACCTTCGGTAAAAGCAATGTTCCCATCTTTATTTTCTTTACCGCTTCGAAAATGGACAGTGTTTTCTATAAACAGGAAATTTGCCGCCAGTTGAGCTGAGGCGTATGCAAGGGTGTAAAGACCGCCTTTAACGCTACCGATAACTCCTGCTTCAGAGAGGCTCTCCAGTGATGTTAAAGCTTGTTTAGCCGTAACAGTTATGCCTGTAACGGTCAACGTTTTTATATGGCTGGTAATCCAGCGGGAGTTGTCTGATTCTTTGATAAACTTGCTGATCTCTTCAGGAGAAAAACCGTCCGGTACATCGCTGCCATCTGCATACAGACGGATGGCAGCCTTTCTTGAAAGGTCGAATAACGCTGAAAATACCACCGCGGAGCGAAGATCGAAACTTGCAGTAAAATTCGAACTTATCAGCCGGTTAGAGCCTGTTATCTCCTGCAGAGTAACTTCCAGAGCTTCTACATTATTGCCCGGAGAGAGAATAAATGTGCCTCCACTATTATTGAGCGATACGGACTTATCTCCCTTCCAATAGGTTATCCTGTTAATATGCCCGCTTCCGCCGGATAGTTTTAGAGAAGCAAACATCGTAGCCCCTGCAAGTATGTCCATTAAAGCATAAGCCTGGGTAGTCATAACCTTATCGGCTGTAACTACTCCCTGTTCTATAAGGCTATCAAGCCCTGTTTGCGTTAACCTATCATTCGGGGCAGAGGAAAGGGGGGAGACTCTGGTTTTGTTCTCAAAAGCCAGACCGAGCCAGTTTAAAGTAGCCGGTGTTAATTGAATGTTCTTATTCATTTCTCTCTCCTGTTTAATTTAAGCCCTCATTACTATTCCGGGATTATTTATTTGGTTGCTTAGAGCATTGGCAAGCGAATCGGCTGTATTAAAGACCTGTTTAGCCGCCTCTGCACCCGCACTTTTTACCAGTGGAGTAACCGCTTCAATGGCCTGATCTGTTAGACCCTGTTGTAAATCCATAACCGGAACGTTATCGCCCTTAATAAAACCTTTTAACTGATCCTTGCCGGCGCTGGTAAGCCCTTCACTCACTGCCCTCCGGCCTATACCCGTTACGCTGCCGGCGCCCTGCCATAGTGAGCGGTTTGCCGAGTCGGTTATCGGGTTTTTACCCTTTAAATAATCGAAAGTGTTTTTAATGTCGGTATTGCTCCAATCAAGGTCGGCAGGCAGGTCGCATGGCGGTATCAGGTGGTCGAAAGTCTCGGATAAACCTACATCAATTGCCCCCTTTGTCGCACCTTTGATGGCAGCGTCTGTTATATCTTTCCCGTCTAAGGCTGCTTCAAGAGCGCTCTTTCCGGCTTCCGACCCTACAGTATACGCATGCTGAGCTATTTTAGTTCCGGTTTCACCGAGGTAACCTTTAACGTAATCCCCTCCAATTTTATCCTTGACGATATCACTAAGTCCACCTACTGTACCCTTTAAAAGATTTTTGGACATATCACCGTTGGCCAATCCTTCACCAAACCCACCGGCTACGCCTTTCAAGCCGGTATAAGCTGTTTTAATGGATTGCCCGGCTGGACCGGTAACTTTCGAAAGAATATCAACTCCGATATCTGCTCCTACCTGAACAACTTCAGCCGATTTGGTCAAAAAGTTCCAGATCGCCGCCTGGTTGGCGCGTGCCTGCATATCCTTTTCCAGCCACTTTTGTTTATTTTCCAGTTCGGCGCGCCGCACTGCATCGTTTTTAGCTTTTGCAATGGCTGCCTCTCTTTCAAGGGCTTCTTTCTGTGCTTTGTATTCGTTCTGTATTCTTATGATTTCAGGGTCAGGTCCTATAGGGGCACGTTCTTTCGGTGTATAGTTAATCGAGGCATTATTTTCTTTGAGGATATTTTTAATTTCCGCTTCGCGTGTTCTAAGGTCGTTTAGCTGCCGGTTCACATCATCTATATTGTAACCCTTATGCGCCCCGTAGCCACTGGCGACAGCTTCCAAAAAAGCCTTTTGTTCGCTCACCTGAATGAGATCTTCCTGTTGGCGAGTGACCCAATCGTTTTTAGATGCCTGTGCAATTTGTTCCTGTATCTTGATAGCCTGTATTTCACTTAGTTGTCCGTTGACATTATCCAGTTGGCTCTTTAAATAAGCCTGATAATCATCATATTGCTGCTTAAGTCCGGCATAACCAGGGTCGTTGGGGTCGATGCCCTGCTGGGCGTCCTGCCATTGCTTGTTATAGGCATCGATTTCAGCATTTATTTTATCTGCCTGAGCCGCCAGCTGTCCTTCCTGTGTATTAAGCATCCCCATCGCTATTTGATCACGTATTGCAGCATCAGCCGCCAGATTCTCAGCTGCCTCTTTGCTTGCCTGTTCACTGGCTGCAATTATTGCATCCAGTTCAGTATCTTTCATGGAACTGTCATCCATCTCCGTGCTGGTATCGCTATCATCAGTAGTAGTCTCCCCGCACTTTATACCCCAAATGGTGCCAAGAAGCGCAATTCCGAGAATGGCATCCGTAAGAGCAGCCCCGAAGCTTGAAGAACTTGAATTAGTTACAAATCCGGTTCGTAGTTTCAACTAAACCACCTCCATTGATTGTCCCGCACAGGACAATCTCCTTATTAATCGGGCAACCTCCCAGACACCAGGTATGCAATTTGCATTCACTACAACTATTCCTGAGTATGTCCCGAAAGTCCTCAAATATATCGCTGTTCCAGGCTTCTTCAATGGTTGAATTATTTATATCGAACGCCCATTTGTATTGTTGGTCGAAACTGCAGGGAAGCATTTTCATATCGGGGGTAATATAGGCGCTGTAACGCGATCCTTCACATGTATCCAAACTGGCTCCGTAAATTCTTGAGGTCATGTTTAGAAGACCCGGCGTGCAACAACTGTCGAAGCCGGTAAGTGAACAGATTTCAGATTTGTCAAACATTCTGAAAAAATACCTGACCTTTGGGTTATCAATTCTGATAACGTTCTCAATAGAACCTAAACCTACCGGTTTATGCAGAAGAAAAATGACCCTGTTAATGCCTTTTGGAAACCCTCTGTTTTCCAGCAAGTTGATTGCCTCATCAATTGTGGTATTGGCAATAACATAGTGAATGTTCGTAGTTACTTCTTCGGACAGCAACAGGTCTATTGCCTGCTGAGTATATGGCATACGGTACCAGCTTACGGCTGCGGCACCGCAGTATTTTTTAATAAGGCGCGCCTTTGGAAGGGTTAAACCGAAACCGGATGTGGTCAGATTGGGAATAATATCGTAATCCCGGCAGCAGGTAAGAATGCGTTCAAAATCTTCATGCATTTCCGGGTCTCCCCGTCCGCCGAGAGCGAACTGAAATACCCGTCCGCTACATTCAGAGGCAATGCGTTTAAAGTTCTCGAAAGTCATATTTTCCTCAAATTTGTGTAGCCCATCCTGGTAACACTGAACGCCTGCCTTGAGACATAAGCCACCGGAGCCGTGGATGCAGTGCCCCATTATGCCTATATCCATCAGATGGGGAAAGCTTGCCATAAACGCGTCATCACCGGTGGGCTTTCCTTCGGTATCATAGGCATCGGTCCGAAAGTAGAAACCCGTTGAAGGAACGAAACTGGCTGCGAAACGGTACTTATTATCCCAAATCGTCTTCATTCGGCAGGTTTAGCCTTCGTTTTAATAAAATATAAACCGATACCGGCGAGCAATACCAGTACACCAATATAATATCCCAGGAAATCACCCTGCGGTAGTCCTCTTGTGACCATGAGTATCATTGATCCCAGTAATCCGGTCATAAAACCACTTATACCCAAGTAAACATGATTGTTTTTTACAGGGTTAGATCTCTTAAGCAGCTTAAATATATCCTTAGAAACTACCCGTGAAGCCATAAAAGGCGTACTTGTCTTGCCGTCGTTGAGTGCTTTGACCAGAGAAAGAGCCAGGGCAATAGAAACCAGTACACCACTCCCCCTGTTATTCCCGGTCAGGAAATTGGAGGATATAAGGCCCGTGCCCAGCAGGCTTACAAATACCGGTATTCCGCTTATGCCGCACTCAGTAATATTGCTTTTAATACCGGGGATGATAGAGGAAAAACTTTTGATCACAATAACGAAGCCTTCCTTACGAATACGCTGGACAAGAGGTATGATAACCTTGAAAACAATTAGAGCATAAATCGATTTTGCAATAAAATTAGTATAGGCAACGGTTATGAATACCAGGAAAGTGACAATAGGGGAAAAGAAATCTATTAATCCACTGAGAGACGGATAGCGGAGCGTAAGTAATAGGGGGTCCCAGCTTGCTGCCAGCGTCCAGACGGCTACAATTACGAGGGCAATCCACCAGTATTTCTTTATCAGAAGAGGAATAGTCCTTGCTGTATTTTTGAAGCCGGTCACCAACATAGCGGCAGTAGAACCGGGATCACCGCTACCGGCTTCAGCTATGGTCTTTCGGCGATGGGCAACCTCTTCCTGTTTGGATTTAGCCGGCGGTTTGGTAGTTACGGCTGAAGGGAGAACCGGAGGACTGATAATCTTTTCCTGAATGGGTTTTACCCCGGATAGGGTTGGGGGTTTGGGTGGTGGAATTGTCACTGCAGCAGGTTGCCTGACAGGCAATACGGGAGGAGTACTAATGATGTTTTCAGTCGTCATCGCTCTACCTACTCTAAAAAGTTTTTAAGTGAAACCGCTTTTTTCAAAGAGCATACCACTATAAGAATTACCGGTTTATACCATAAGAACGATTTATTTTTTCAAATGTTATCACACCCTTTAGGGGCGGTCAATAGTTTTTACGTAAATAGTATACACAAATTTGGATCTAATATGATAGAATGTAAGCTGGTTGTTAATCCGTTAAGAGGATGCCGTTTAAATCACTGGGGAACTCTCACTTACAAAGGCAGATTTGTCATAATGGATTTTGATAGAGATATCATTAAGAGAAGAGATCTTACTACGCTTGAAAAGAG
>JAQTVR010000076.1 GCA_028706995.1 Dehalococcoidales bacterium | reverse complement strand
CGGAAAGCTCAATGCTAAAGAGGTCTTCGATAAAATGGTTGCCCTGGCATGGAAAACGGGAGACCCGGGCATCATTTTCATCGAGCGGATAAACAGGGATAACCCCACCCCGCAACTGGGCAGTATCGAGAGCACCAATCCATGCGGGGAACAGCCGTTACTACCTTATGAATCCTGCAACTTGGGCTCCATAAACCTGACTAAGATATTGAGTCATGATAATGGTGTCGTTGAAATAGATTATAAGAAGCTGGCAAAGACCGTAGATATAGCCGTCAGGTTTTTAGATAATGTGATCGATGTAAATAAATTCCCCATACCCGAGATCGAGAAGATGACCAAAAAGACCAGGAAGATTGGGCTGGGGATAATGGGTTTTGCCGATATGCTTTTACAGTTGGAAGTGCCTTACAACTCGGACGAGGCATTAAAGGTAGCTTCGGAGGTCATGTCTTTCATAGATGAAGAGGCAAAAGCATCATCCATAAAGCTGGCGGAGGTACGCGGGGTTTTCCCGGCTTATGAGGGCAGTGTCTATGATGTTCCCGGCGGTGTAAAGGTAAGAAACGCTTCACGTACCACTATTGCTCCCACCGGAACATTGAGCCTTATCGCCGGTTGTTCCAGCGGTATCGAGCCGTTATTTGCCTTAAGCTATATCAGGAATATTCTCGACGGGACTAAGATGGTCGAGGTCAACCCGTATTTCGAGCAGGCGGCAAAAGCGGGTGGCTTCTACTCCGAGGAGTTAATGAAGAAACTGGCCGATGGAGCCCATCTTGCGGATATAGATGGCATACCGGATAAGATTAAAAAGGTCTTTGTTACAGCACATGAAATAGATACTAAGTGGCATATCCTTATGCAGTCGGCTTTCCAGGATTATACAAATAACGCCGTTTCCAAGACGGTGAATTTCGCCAGGGAGTCTACTAAGGAAGATATTGCCGAAGTATATATGATGGCATATGAAGAAGGTTTAAAAGGGATAACAATCTATCGCGATGGCAGCCGCGAGGGACAGGTATTATCCACCGGCAAAGAGAAGAAAGAGGAGAAACCGGCAGGTGTCGAACATACCCCGCGTAAAAGATCCAAGGTAACCACCGGCTTTACCGAGAAAGTAAATACGGGCTGCGGGCATCTATATGTCACGGTAAACTCCGATGAACAGGGAATATGCGAGGTATTTTCCAGCCTGGGTAAATCCGGCGGTTGTGCCTCGGCGCAACTGGAGGCTATCTGCCGCCTTATTTCACTGGCTTTAAGGTCCGGGATAGATGTTCATTCAGTGATAAAACAGCTTAAAGGAATTCGTTGTCCGTCTATTGCCTGGGAATGCGGCAAATCGACACTATCATGCGCCGATGCCATTGCCGGCGTGCTGGAAAGGCATTTTAACGATAGTAACGACAGCAATGAAGATAATAACGGCAACAATAATCCCGGCGAAAATGCCGGTGTGCCGGCAGTGCAGGACTATGGACTGGTGAAAAATGTCGCCGGTCAATGCCCTGATTGCGGTAGCATACTGGTATACCAGGAAGGTTGTTTCAAGTGCCCCGGCTGCGGTTATACCAAGTGCTAGAAGCTGACGGAAACAGTTATGGGACGTGATAAATTCAGGGAGAGCAAGGAATTAGTTTCAAGAGAACAGGGAACTATCATCAAGGATTGGGGAGGCAAACTCCCCATTGCTCTTATATATCCCAATTCGTATTACATCGGCATGTCCAACCTGGGAATCCAGGCAATCTACAAGCTGTTGAACGGTTACAACACTATAGTCTGCGAGCGTGTTTTTATCAGTTTTGAAGCCCTCAGCATAGAATCCCTACGCGGGATTTCCGAGTTTTCCGTCCTGGCTTTTTCTATCTCCTATGAACTGGATTATTTTAATGTCGTCAATCTAATAAGGGATAGCGGTATTCCCCTCTATGCAGGAGATCGTAACGGAGATCATCCGATAGTGATTGCAGGTGGCCCTTGTATTACTGCCAACCCGGTGCCTCTATCACCATTTTTCGATTGCATGTGCATCGGCGAAGGCGAAACGATAATCCCGCCTGTGCTGTCTATCCTATCCAATAAAGATTATACGAGGGAAGAAAAACTCGAAGAACTGGCAAAGTTACCGGGTTTATATGTTCCGAAGTATTACAACGGTGGTAAAATAAAACGTCAGTGGATAGCTAACCTGGATGATTTCCCTGTTAGTTCCACCGTGCTTACGCCGGATACCGAGCTTGGTGATTTATTTCTGATCGAGGTGGAGCGCGGGTGCAACTGGGGTTGCCGTTTCTGCATGGTTGGCAGCACCTTTTGTCCCATACGTTTTCACTCGATGGAAAGCATTATTGCACAGGCAAAAAAAGGTCTTGAATTCCGGAAGAGGATAGGACTGGTGGGGGCGGTAGTCTCCGACCATCCGCAGATAGAAGAAATTCTGACCGGGATAAGCCGGATGGGGGTGGGGCTTTCTATTAGCTCGATGCGTATCAAGCCGCTTTTAGATACAGTATTAAAAGCGATCGTTACCGGCGGCGCCCAGACCATAACCCTGGCGCCGGAAGCAGGGTCACAAAGGTTGCGTCAGTTAATCAACAAACGTATCGATGAAGATGACATAATTAAAGCGGTCAATAAGGTGGCTGAGCAGCCGGTAAAGACACTTAAATTGTATTTTATGATAGGGCTGCCGACGGAAACGGATGAGGATATAGAAGAAATCGTAATACTTGCTGTTAAATGCCTCGAGATTCTAAATAAAAAGAAGAGGGGGTGCCGCATAGATATAAATGTAGCCCCTTTCATTCCCAAGGCGGGGACGCCTTTCCAGTGGCTGCCGATGGCGGATGAAAAAACACTGAACCGCCGCTTATCTATGCTTAAGAGGAGGCTGTCTCCACTGGGAATCCAGGTAAAGAACGAGAGCGTTGCCTGGAGCCAGGTTCAAGGAGTTCTCTCGCGAGGGGATATCCGGATTGCCGAACTGCTGGCAAATATGAAAGGTATATCACTGGCAGAGTGGCGAAGGGTAATGGCTGATAATCAAATAAATATCGACCATTATATTCTTGAAAGATGGGATGTTAATGAAGCCCTCCCCTGGGAAATGCTGGATATGGGAATGCCTAGGGAGAGACTTATAAACGAATTGGATAGGGCATTGTTAGTAAGCTCTGAATATTAAAAATACTTTTTGACCGTTTTATAAAAACGCTATAATATAAAGTAAATATATTATACTTGATATAGAGGACGTATAATGAGAGTCGATAGAAACAATCCCAATCAGGTGTACGATAATTTTGGTGATTGGTTACATACCGGGATTAATGCTATCTGGCTCGTAAGCCTCTTTTTCGCCTACATATACTACCTTATGACTACTTATGAGGTATAAATAGGCAGGTTTGCTGTCAAGAAGATAAAAAAAGAGGGTTTTTACACCCTCTTTTTAATTAATCCAGTTTTTTAAATTATTGTCCGAGAAGCTCATTCACTACTTCGTTGATTATTTGCCCTTCGGCTTTCCCCTTCAGTTGCGGGATAAGTTTTCCCATGACCTTGCCTTTATCGCGCGGTCCCTGGGCGCCGACCTCGGCAATAACCTTGCAGGCAGCAGCTACAACATCCTCGCGGCTGATTTGTTCCGGCAGATATTTTTCAATAACAGCCAGTTCTGCTGTTTCCTTATCCACCAGGTCCTGCCGGTTGCCTTGTTTAAAGGCAAGAATACTTTCTCTATGCTGCCTGGCATCCTTGGCGATAATACCGATAATTTCGGTTTCATCCAGGGACGCCAGTTTTGCGATTTCAGCATAATGGATAGACGATAAGAGCATACGAAGAACAGAACACCCTAGCTTATCGCCGCTTCTGAGCGCTTGTTTCAGGTCATCGCTAAGTTTTTGTTTAATAGCCGATTCCATCTTCCTACCTTAAGTTTACCCGGTTACCTCTTAGTCGCTCTGGCAGCTTTGGTCGCTTGACGTCTGCTAGCTGCAACTTTACGTGCACGCCTGGTCAAGGGTTTCTGATATCGCCCTCTCCTGCGTACTTCAGACAGAATTCCGTCCTGCTGGACCTTTCTGTTGAACCGCTTTAGCATACTGTCGAAGCTTTCTCCGTCATTGGCCTTCATGACTGTGGCCACAAGCATCAGCCTCCTTTGTGTTCTGAGTTCTCGTAGAAACAACTACATGTCTTTGTTGAACCTGCAAAGAACATATCATTTTAAGGTAGAACAGGTATAAGTGTCAAGGAAGATTGAAGCTATGCTTTTCTCTTTATTAAATTACTTTTTTATAAATACTCAGTCATCTACTCATAAACAGCTATTATCACCGCTTCATGTGAATTGTACTCATCGAAAAAGAGGATAACGGCATATCGCCCGGCAGTCATTTCGGCAGATGAAATATTTCTGGCGACGGCAATATCATCTAAGTAAGCCTTTTGACTTCCTTCAAGCTGTACGGTAGCTGTATAGTCGGTGGAATTAAAACTCTTTATAACGGCTTTTTCTAATTTCATAAAAACTCCTTAGTTAAGTTATTAAGGCATCCCGAGTATCAGGTTCTGGATATATTGTCCGCGGGAAGGGTTGTAAAACAGATTAAAGCCGAGTATTCGTCTCTTTTGTGAGCTCAATCCCGCACGGATATCGGTAATATCTATGACGTCATATACCTGTTGTCCGCAGTTAACAGGTATTTTAATATATCCGTTTGAAGACTCCATCTCGTATTTTATTAAGACTGCTTTCCCTCTGGCTTGTCCGATGCTAATCGAATTTATATTTACATCTTCAATACGGGAATATCGTTCATAAACATTTCCTATCTCCTCCCAGTCGAAACTATGAGTAGTGATAGATTGCAGGTTAGCGCAATCGAATCCCCCGACCTGGATATGGTTATAATCAGGCGTTCCGGTCCTGTAACTGCCTTCGATAACAGGGTGTATAGCAGCATTTTGTGGCGTGGCATACGAATGAACCGGAGCGTCATTTGCCAGGGGATTAACCAGATAAGCGGTATCGCCTTCTATGAATAACAGGTCGGGTACATATGACAGCAGCTTTTTTATTACGCTATCGCCTCTTGTCCCCGGGTTTATGCTGAAATCGGGATAGAATCCTGTAATAATTTCCGATTCTGAGATAAATTCCAATTTCAATCCTGCCCTTACCAGTATAAAAGCCAATATGTCTTTGACACTGGTATCCTTCGAATCCTTATTCCAGCGGAATTGCTGTTTGGCGGTCCAACGCTTGATGTTATGCAAACAATTAACAGCATATATAACCAGTTTTGATGTGCCGCCCGAACTGGTGTACTCATACGCTTCAAGTGCAAAAGATTGACCGTTACTTACTTCGTTTCCCTGCGATGTCACATAACCGGGGCTGAAGTCTAGCCGGCAACCGATACTCAGCGGCGCAGGCAGCGAGGCAAATTTAGCATTGTCATTTGCAAGTTCAACCGTCAACTTGCCGTCTAATCCATTGGTTTCCTGTTTTAGTGAAAGAATATCTGCTGTCAGGTCTAAACCCTGTTCTATTAATGAAGCCCGCCAGACGCCATTGGCGCCGGATAGCCAGCAGTAATTCCCATGATGGGCGATTGCCAGTCCGCATTCAGATGTTAGGTTAAAAGGCTGCGGTTCGCGCCACAGATTTTCGGAAAAACCGGTGCCGGCTAAAGTGTGAGAGCAGAAGGGGTGGGAATATGCTTCATTTCCGCCGAACTTTTCGATATAGAAACACATAAACACATGAGTTTTATCCAAAAAAGCGCATTTATAAATATAATTACCGCCCGACGGGGCTTCGGCAAAGGTTTTAAGCTCGCCCCAGCTACCGGCAGGCATGTCGACTCCATCACCGTAAATC
>JAQTVR010000075.1 GCA_028706995.1 Dehalococcoidales bacterium | reverse complement strand
ATAGACCGACAATGCAGGGGCACCGGTCACAGATTAATAAGGCGGCTAAGTTTATAAACGAGGCTAAGAAACCGGTAATTATTGCCGGGCGCGGCGTTATCATCTCCAATGCCTATGATGAATTGAAACAGCTGGCGGAAATGGCGCAAATACCTGTAATTACTACACTGCTGGGAGTAAGCTCTTTCCCGGAGTCCCACGTACTTTCATATGGGTGGATGGGAATGCACGGTATGGCTTACGCCAATCTGGCAGTGCAGGACAGCGATCTTATTATCGCTATCGGGATGAGATTCGACGATAGAGTTACGGGTAAAATAAGCGGATTTGCACCTAACGCACATATTATACACATAGATATCGACCCTGCGGAGATAGGTAAGAACGTTCGTGTAGATGTGCCTATAGTCGGCGATGTGAAGAATGTTTTGAATGCTCTCAACAAGACCGTTGCCAGGGTCGATCATATAGAGTGGATCAATAAAATAGATACTTTTCGTAAGGAACATCCTTCGATTCTTATAAGAGATTGCTCAAGTATCCTGCCTCAATATGTTATACGCCAGATTTATGAAGCTACCAAGGGCGATGCTATAGTAGTTACCGGGGTCGGACAGCACCAGATGTGGGCGGCACAGCATTTCTACTTTAATAAACCCAATAGTCTTATAACATCTGGCGGGCTGGGAACAATGGGATACGGACTCCCGGCATCAATGGGGGCTAAAGTGGGCTGTCCCGATCAGACTGTCTGGTGTATCGATGGAGACGGCAGTTTCCAGATGAACATCCAGGAGCTGGGCACCATCGCCAGAGAGAAGATCGGAGTAAAGATCGCTATAATGAACAACGGCTACCTTGGAATGGTCAGGCAGTGGCAGGAATTGTTCTATGAAAAGAAATATGTCGCCACGCCTTTATGTTGCCCGGATTTTGTTAAAGTTGCCGAGGCTTACCGTATTCCCGGGTTAACGGTCAAACACAAGGAGGATGTAGTTCCGGCAATTAAAAAGGCCATGGAAGAAATCGGGCCTTTCCTGTTGAACTTTATTGTCGAACCGGAAGAAAACGTATATCCGATGGTTCCCGCGGGAGCATCATTGTCCGAAATAGTAGAAGAACCCGAAGAAGTACAAAAGAAAGCAGGTACAAATAAATGCTGACATCAAAACACATCCTGGTAGCAATGGTTACGGATAAACCCGGTGTCTTGAACCGGGCAGCAAGTTTGTTTCGGAGACGTGGTTTCAATATTGAAAGTATAACTGTTGGGCATAGCGAAACACCACATGTATCGAGAATGACGATTGTTGTTGTGGGCACGGCAGATATGGTAGAGCAGGTCAGGAAACAATTGGAGAAGGTCGTCGATGTTATTAAGGTATCCGATGTTACCGGTAAAGGCACGATTAGCCGGGAACTGGCTCTGATCAAGGTCAAGGCTAATACGACTACTCGCAGCGAAATCATGCAGATTGTAGACATATTTCGTGCCAAGATAGTCGATGTCTCTGCTGATTCTCTGACGATAGAGGCTACCGGTGATGAAGATAAGCTCACTTCATTATATAATTTACTCCGCGGTTTCGGTATCAAAGAAATAGCTCGAACGGGTTGCGTTGCTATGGTCAGGGGTGGAGGCAAATCAGCGGTCATTGATAATGAGGTACTAAAAGATATAGAATAAACAATTCAATTATATTTAAGACGTATAATAGTTTAATTTATAAGGAAGGTAGAACATGGCAACAATTTATTATGACAGCGACTGTGATCTGGCACTGCTGGAAAACAAGGTGATCGGTATTATCGGTTATGGCAGCCAGGGACATGCCCAGGCACAGAATCTCAGAGACAGCGGATTAAAGGTAATAATCGCTGAGGTAGAAGGAAGCGATGGTTGGAAAAAGGCTAAAGAGGCCGATTTCGAAGTTACCAGCGCTGATGTAGTCGCAAGGAAAGCCGATGTAATTATGATCCTGGCTCCGGATACCATACAGGCTAAAATCTATAATCAATCGATTAAGGATGAACTGAAAGCCGGTAAAATGCTAATGTTCTCTCACGGCTTTAATATACATTATTCACAGATAATACCGCCGGCAGATGTCGATGTAACGATGATCGCTCCAAAATGCCCGGGGCACATGCTCAGACAAACTTATGTTGAAAAAGCGGGACCTCCGGCTCTTGTAGCAGTATTCCAGGATGCGTCAGGTAAGGCTAAAGAATTAGCACTGGCATACGCTAAAGGCATCGGTTGCAGCCGCGCAGGAGTTTTGGAAACCACATTTGCCGAAGAAACAGAAACAGACCTCTTTGGTGAACAGGCCGTCCTTTGCGGTGGCGTCGCATCATTGGTCAAAGCCGGATTCGAGACCCTGGTGGAAGCCGGATATCAACCGGAGATAGCTTATTTCGAGTGCTTCCATGAGCTTAAGTTAATTGTCGACCTGATGTATCAGGGCGGACTTAAATATATGAACTATTCGGTTAGCGATACTGCAGAATACGGCGGTTATACACGTGGACCTCGTGTGATTAACGATCAGTCCCTGGATGAAATGGCAGAAATACTCGGGGAAATTCAGGATGGCAGTTTTGCCAAGGAATGGATACTTGAGAATCAAGCGGGATATCCTATATTCCGTGCGTTAAAACGAATGGAATCTGAAGAACTTATCGAAGAAGTTGGCGCGGAGTTACGCGAGATGATGCCCTGGCTGAAGAAGAAGTAGTTAAGATGTAAAGATATGAGGTGTCATTGCGAGGAGGGAGCGAAAGCGACTGACGCGGCAATCTCTACCGCTGGAGATTATATAACGGATGGATTTATTAATTAGAATCATAGAGATTGCTTCACCGCCTTCGGCGGATTCGCAATGACAGTATGGATGATCCCATAGAACCACAGCGGCGATGACTACAGCATTTTAGTTAACAATTGATAATGATTAAAAGGTAGAATAAGCTGTTAAAGTAATGAATAAATTGAATAACTCTTTATTTAATAATTACGATATAGTAATTCTTTCAGAGGGAAATGATCTTATCCTTACTGTCCCCTCTCTATTGCAGGGGAGGGGTTTCTGTAGGTATGAGCACGAATATTTTCTATAAGGAAGGACAAAATGGATAAAGTAGTTATTTTCGATACCACATTAAGAGATGGAGAACAGGCGGCCGGCGGGTCGCTGAACATAAATGAAAAACTGGAAATAGCCAGACAACTGGAGAAACTGGGGGTAGATGTCATTGAAGCGGGGTTCCCCGCCACCTCTCCCGGTGACTTCGAAGCGGTTAAATTAATTTCTAAAGAGATTCGTAACCCGGTAATATGCGGGCTATCCCGCGCCGTTGCAAATGATATCGATAGAGCAGGTGAGGCTCTAAAAGGAGCCAAACATCCAAGAATTCATGTATTTGTCTCCTCATCGGATATACATATACTGCACCAGCTGAAAAAAAGCCGTGAAGAAGTTCTGGAAATGGCCAGGAATATGGTCAAGCATGCCAGGGGATACGTAGAAGATATAGAATTCTCTCCTATGGATGCCAGCAGGTCTAACCCCGAGTTCATCTATCAGATGCTGGAGGCTGTTATCGATGCCGGGGCGACCACCTTAAATATTCCCGACACCGTCGGATACTCTATTCCGGACGAGTTCGGTAGATTGATAGACGGAATATTTAAAAATGTTCCCAACATCTGTAAAGCCAGAATAAGCGTTCATTGCCATAACGATCTGGGTTTAGCAGTAGCCAATTCACTGGCTGCTATTAAAAACGGTGCCAGGCAGGTCGAATGTACCGTAAACGGCATCGGAGAAAGAGCTGGCAACGCTTCGCTGGAAGAAATCGTAATGATCTTAAAGACACGCAGCGATCTATTCGATGTAACAACCGGCATAAACACCGAGCAAATATATAAGACAAGCCGCCTGGTCAGTGAACTGACCGGCTTCCCAGTGCAACCTAACAAAGCTATTGTCGGCGGCAATGCCTTCCGCCATCAATCAGGTATTCACCAGGACGGCATGATGAAAATGCCGAGGACTTATGAGATAATCGATCCTAAAACGGTAGGCGTTCCGGGCTCCAGCTTGGTAATGGGTAAATTAAGCGGCAGGCATGCCTTTAAAGAAAGGCTGTCTGAATTAGGATATAATCCGGGTGATGCCGATTTCGACCGTATCTTTGCCGCATTTAAAGAACTTGCCGATAAGAAAAAAGAGGTTACCGACCGTGATATAGAGTCGCTGGTTGCCGAGGAAAAAAGGGTTGGAACGGTAACCGAGTCATATCGCTTAGACCGCCTGCAGGTAACCTGCGGTGATAAAGGTGTTCCTATGGCAGCTGTCAGAATCGTTTGCAACGATGGCAGGACTATGGCTGATGCGGCACTGGGAACCGGGCCTGTCGATGCAGTATATGAAGCTATTAACCGCCTTGTACAGGTGCCGAATAAACTTACTGAATTCACAGTAAAATCCGTTACCGAAGGCATTGATGCCATCGGTGAGGTTTTAATAAGGATCGAGAGCAACGGCATTACATATACCGGACGGGGAGCTGATACAGATATAATCGTTGCCAGTGCCAAGGCATATCTAAACGCTCTTAACAGGCTTTTAAGTTCCAGGATAATGTCTTAGTTAAAGCCGTTCAAAGTAGGGTGGCGCTCTGCTAAAAGACGCCCGTATCTTGAAAATACATATTATGGAGAACTGAATTGACCTTAATTGAAAAAATACTGGCGGCACATAGTGATAAAAAGACATTGAGCCCGGGGCAGTTTATCAATGTCCGCGTCGACATGATATTATCCAATGATATAACCGCCCCTATTGCTATAAGAGAGTTCAGAAAGATCGGTGTCGCCGAGGTCTTCGATCCGGTAAAAGTGGTCATGGTCCCGGACCATTTCACGCCGAACAAGGATATTGCCGCTGCCGAACAGGCAAAAACGGTGCGCGAGTTTGCCCTTGAACAGAAGATCAACTATTTTGAGATCGGCCGGATGGGGATAGAACACGTGATCCTGCCTGAATCCGGGCTGGTATTACCCGGCGATGTGGTCATTGGCGCCGATTCGCACACCTGTACCTATGGCGCACTGGGGGCTTTTGCCACCGGCATGGGTTCCACCGATATTGCGGCGGCTATGGCAACAGGCGATGTCTGGATGAAAGTGCCGCCGACCATCAAATTCATTTATCATGGTAAATTAAGCAAGTGGGTCGGGGGCAAGGACTTGATCCTGTATACGATCGGCAATATCGGTGTCGACGGCGCCTTATACTCAGCCATGGAATTCCACGGACAGGCTATAGATGAACTGGACATGGATGGAAGATTTACAATGGCTAATATGGCAATCGAAGCCGGAGGTAAGGCAGGCATTTTTAAAGTAGATAAAAAGACGCTGGATTACATCAAGCCTAAGGCGAAAAGAAAATATACCGTTTATGAACCGGATGCGGATGCTATGTATGCCAGAGTCATAGAATATGATGCTTCTGCGATAGAACCGCAGGTCGCTTTCCCGCACCTGCCGTCTAACACGAAACCGGTCAGTCAGGTGCAGAATGTCAGTATAGACCAGTCGGTTATTGGCAGTTGCACCAATGGCAGGCTGGATGACCTGAGGCTGGCCGCCGGCATATTAAAAGGTAAAAAAATTAATCCGCAGGTACGCTGTATCATTATACCCGGTTCGCAAAAGATATATCTTGAAGCTCTTAAGGAAGGGCTGATAGAGATATTCATAAAGGCAGGGGCTGTAGTCAGCACTCCTACCTGTGGGCCGTGTCTGGGAGGGCACATGGGTATACTGGCGGCGGGTGAAAGATGTATATCTACCACCAACCGGAACTTCGTCGGCAGGATGGGTAGCACCAAGTCGGAAATATATCTGGCAAACCCCGCAGTGGCGGCTGCCAGCGCCATAGCCGGATATATAATAAG
>JAQTVR010000074.1 GCA_028706995.1 Dehalococcoidales bacterium | reverse complement strand
GTCTTTATTGCAGCGTTAATATTTACAAACGCCATCGAATGGATCGCAAGCCAGTTGAAACTCGGCTGCTCTTTTGCCGGCTCCATCGTAGCTCCGCTTTTTACTTCCATACCTGAAATGGTCGTATTTTTGGTTGCGATATTTGCTTATGGCGGAGAGGCCGGAAAAGACATCGGCGTCGGCACCATTTATGGTCAGCCATTTATGGCATCCAGCCTTTCATATGGACTGGTGGGTATAGCTATTCTATCGGGGCTTTTGTTGAAAAAAAGAAAAAGCGGGCATATGAACGTGGATAAATCACTGGCAACCCCGTTTCTATTCGTCACCGTTCTTTTTCCATTAACACTGGTGCCTGCTTTGATAAGCAGCGGTTTCGTTAAATACCTTTTTGCCGTCCTGTTCCTGGGAGCTTTTCTTTACTATATATGGATGATGTATAAGAAAAAGAATGCAGAATTAATTGAGGATGCCAGCGAACCGTATTTCTGCCGCATCCTGCCCAAGACATCACCAGGCAGGATGGCAATCACTGTATTGCAATTACTGGTTGCTATAGGCATACTTTATTTCGGCTCCGAAAGAATGGTTGGAACGATAGAAACACTCTCTGAAGGCATTGGACTAAGCGCCCTTGCACTGGCTTTAATAATTATTCCGGCAGCCACAGCAGTTCCAGAAACCTCTACAGCTATAATCTGGGCATTCAAAGGAAGAGATACCCTTAGCCTGGGTTCACTGGTGGGGGAAAAGGTGTTGTATTCCACATTCTACCCTGCTTTAGCGCTGTTCCTGATCTCATGGTCTTACGATATCCATATATTTATGAGTGTCATCGCAACCACAATAATATCCCTGCTCCTCTACCTCTGTATCCGTTTTAATAAATTGAACTGGTATACTTTATGCTTCGGTCTGATATTCTTTGTATCTTATATAATCATCGTGTTTGTTCTTAATATATGATGATATAATATTCTTGTGAATGTTTCCTACAACCGGTTAACGTTTTACAGGAGGTTTTGATGCAGACTATAGTAGCCAGGGTGATATCTCAAAAAGGCACCTGTGAAACCGGGCATAAAATCGGTGACGAATTTATTATAGGCCAGAGCACTCCTTGCGGGATGTGCTCCTGGGCGTTTCATACCCTTTTCCCCTTCGCCGAGGTACTGCAATTCGGCGGGTCATTCCCCTGGGAAAAAGACCCCGATAAAACTACGGTCGCCTGCCCTGATCCCGATAACCCTGTGGTGTTCGAACTATCCAGAAAAGACATCTGAAATGTAATGGGACGGTTAAAAAGTGCATACACATAACGATCTGGAACCTTCCCCCTTTCTGATTGGAAACATAGCTCTACTGCCCCGAGGCAAGGCACTGGATATCGCTATGGGGAGTGGGCGTAATGCCCTGTACCCGGCAAAGAAGGGCTTCGACGTCGAAGGGGTAGAATATTCTACAGAAGCTGTAAAAACGGCTTTGGAACGGGCTGAATCTACCGGTATTAGAATTAAAACATAATGAGCTACTGGAGATGTTTGACGATTTCAGATGTCTGCGATATCACGAGGGCATCTTCGAAGATAAGAAAGCCATAGCGGGGATAGTGGCGGAAAAGCGACAGTATGTCTTAATTTAGAGTTCGCTTTCCGCCTCTTCTTCCATCTCATAAAGGCGGGTGTAATAATCGGAGAACTCGTTTAAATGAGCCAGGGTGATTTTTCCGGTCATAATCGGGTCATCATCGGTAACATTCGTATGAAGATCTACCAGTCCATGCTCTAATTCTACATCCAGGCCCATCCTGAACTGCTCGACATCGAACCGCTTCCAATCGATGCCAAGTTCTTCACCGATATCCCTGGCTTCTTCAGTAGTGAAATGTTTTTCCACGCTCATAGTAGATTACCTCCTGTTTTATTTGATTACCAGCTTATTATAAACAGGCGAGACCGCCGGATAAAGTGATTTTAGTCATAAATATCATATATATTGGCTAATTAACCGGTTCTACACGAATTCCTCTCGCCATTGACCAGGCAAGCCCTTCTTCTATCTGCTTTTCTTCCCCTTCCACTTCCAGCCTCATTACACCATGATTGTCGGTTACTTCAGATCCATAAACACTGACCTTGACATCGTATTGCTGGTTAATGGTGTATAATATTGGTTCTAAAAGCATATCCCGGGGAATAGTGAAAATTACCCTTTTCTTTACCATAATCATTCCTGTTCGAATTCTTTCATTACTTCTCTAATTTTCTGTTTTAATTCGTCTCGCGGTACTTCTATGCCAGTAGTGGATTCGATTTTTTTAATGCGATCCTCCAGCTTCGATTGTTCATTCAATACCAGCCTGATAACATCGGCCATGGGATCGGGTAAATTGCCGTGCTCCAAATCCAATAACGGCTTATGATGTTCATCCACCACCCTGCCGGGTATACCGACGACAGTTGCGCCCGGCGGAACCGGCCTGATAACGACAGAACCGGAGCCGATTTTAGCACCATCGCCGATAGTAATAGCTCCCAGTACCACGGCACCGGTGCCGATAACTACGTTATTCCCTATAGTTGGATGACGTTTCCCCTTGTTGAGACTTGTACCGCCCAGTACCACTCCCTGGTATATAAGGACATCTTCACCGATCTCGGCTGTTTCCCCTATTACCACTCCCGAGCCATGATCGATAAAGAAACGGCGTCCTATTTTTGCTCCCGGGTGGATTTCGATAGCAGTAAAGAAGCGCGTCCAGTGCGATAAAAGGCGGGCAGGGTAGCGCAGGTGGTGATTCCACATAAAATGAGAAATACGATGACCCCAAAGGGCATGTAATCCCGGATAGCAGGTCAAGACCTCTATGACACTCCGCGCAGCGGGATCTCCATTAAAAACAGTTTTAACGTCTTCTGCAATTCGTTTAAACATGATTTTATATTTGTCCAGTAATATACCACATATTCTTCTAGAATACTTCTTTTCCTATCCATTCCAGATAGTCCTCATTTCCACCGATTATAGGAAATGCGATTATTTCAGGAACGTCATTGGAATGAATCTCTTTGACTATCTGGATGACATCATCTAATAGTGACGCTCGGGTCTTGACTATCAGCATACTTTCACGAGCCGAATCTATTTTTTCCTGCCACCAGAACAAAGAGCTAACACCGTTAACTATGTTGATACATGCCGCTTTCCTCTGCTCCAGCAACACCCTGGCGATAAGTTTTGCTTCCTCGCCGGCTTCTGTGGTAATAAAGATAACTATATACTTCGAATTTGCCATTTAGCCACCCTTTGAATATCAGCAAATTTCAAGCATCCTGTTTACCGCCCCTATGGCTTTTACCCTGATATCTTCAGGCACTTTTACCTCGGGAGACAGGGTTTCTAAAGACCTGATTATCTTGTCCAGTGTTATCATCTTCATTGTCGGACATACTGCCTGCTTGAAAACCGGTATGAATAACTTCCCCGGATTCTCTTTCTGCATTCTATGGATGATGCCTATTTCGGTGCCGACTATCATCTGGGTCACTCCCTCCAGCTTCGCATAACGGCACATACCACCGGTGCTCAAGACTTCGTCGGCGATTTCGATCACCTCCGGACGGCACTCCGGATGGACGACCACCTTTGCCAGCGGATATTCTTTTTTAAGTTTAAGAATATGCCCGGGTTTTATGCCGGCATGAACCGGGCAAAACCCGGGCCATAGCGTTATTTTTTTCCCTTTTACCCTGGATGATACATAAAGACCCAGATATTTATCAGGAACAAACAATATCTGCTCGTTTTCCAGTCCGGCAACCAGGTCAACGGCATTGGTAGAGGTACAGCAGAGGTCGGATTCGGCTTTCACAGCCGCAGTCGTATTAATGTAAGAGACCACCGTTGCCTGCGGAAGCTCTTTTTTCTTTTGACGCAGTTTTTCGGCGGTGATCATATTCGCCATGGGGCAACCGGCATTAACTTCGGGTAATAAGACGATCTTATCGGGAGAGAGAATAGAAGCCGTTTCTGCCATAAAGTGAACACCGCAGAATACGATAACCTCAGCTTGAGTCCGAGCAGCCTGCTGGCTGAGTTCCAGCGAATCCCCGACAAAATCGGCTACATCCTGAACCTCGCCTAACTGATAATTGTGAGCAAGAATTATAGCATTCTTTTCTCTCTTCAAAGACTGGATTTTATCGGCCAGACCGGCATTGCTACTTTCCACCTGTTGTTAACCCCCGCTTAATAACTATATCCTAATTCCCTCTATTTATCTAATCGCGTTCATTAATTTACAAAAAAGATTTATATCTTTCAAGGGCATCGTAGAAGGCCTTCCAGAAAGGATCGACGATAGGGTGCTTCAGTTCAGATTTCTTGCCCTCTTTCACCAGTATCATTCCTTCTTCCGGTTTAATAAATTCACCTACTACCGATGAAGCTATGCCTTTCTTAGCCAGTGCTGTGACTACTGCATCCGCTTTATGAGGTTTGCAGGCGATAATCAGTGTCCCTTCGCTTATGGAGGCGTATGGGTCTATCCCGAAATACCGGCATATCTCCAGGACTCCATCCATGACCACGATCTTCTCCTGTTCCACCCGCACACCCAGTCCTGCAGCCTGCGCCACTTCATACAACCCGCCCCATATCCCGCACTCCGTAGCATCATGCATAGCCGTAATCCCGTCCTCCCTGACGCCGACACTGACGGCAATCATGGCGTCTTCCACCACCGTCATATTATAGAAGATCTCCTGTGCCTTAACGCTGAACGCCTTGCCGAATTCTTTTTCCAGGAGACAGGGTAACATCGCGGCAAATATGCCTGTCGCCTCTATAGCCGGCCCCTTGGTAACGATTATTTTATCTCCCGCACGTATAAAACCCGGGGTAACATATTTATCTTTCTCACCCACTCCGATTACCGTTGCCCCACCCACCATCGGATACTGGCAATTTTCATATCTGCCCGTATGCCCGGTGATGATGGAAATCCCCATCCTCTCGCACTCGGAATGTATCACCTTCCAGACGATTTCCAACTGGTCTTTGGTAATAGCCATAGGCAGGTTTAAATCTATAGATAGATAACGCGGCGGTAACCCGCAGGTGACGGCATCAGAAGCCAGAATATTAATGGCAAACCATGCCGCCCTCTCCCAGCCATATTCGGGAACGATAAATACCGGATCGCAGGTGAACGATACCGCCTTACCACCGATCTCGGCAATTCCGACATCGACTCCATGCATAGGCCCGACCAGAACATCCTTGCTCTTAGCCCCCAGCCTGGGAAAGATAAGCTCGCTGAAAATTCCCGCCGATATTTTGCCGATCTCCGGAATCTCGCTCATTCTATGAATACCCCCCAAAAAATAATAAAGCAGGTTTTTCAGCTATGGTTTCCATCCAGCTTAGAAGGACCTGCTATTTTCTAATTATTACTGCCAGTTTCTTCATTTATGGATTTTATGAAGATTTCGGGAACACAGGAGGATTGAGAAATGATCCATTCCTGAAGACAATAATAGGAGCAAAAATTATACTTGGCTACAGAACTTTTACCGGTAAACCTGGAAACGATAAACCAGCCATCCAGTATATCACAGGCTAATTCATTCGGGCTGAATACTCTTTCCATCCCGCAGGAATAACATATGCAATATTGGTTAACCATACCATATGCTCCGGATAATGAATATCGACGTCGCTCTTTATTAATTTAACTGACAATTTTACAGGATATTATATCACTTTTTGACTGTAGATGCAGGCGGCGGTGATGTTCCATCTACCGGTATAGTGTCACGTTTTTTATAAACCATCCTTGAAAGGATAATGCTTAATTCAAGTAAAATAAGCAAAGGGATAGCAATAATAGATTGGTTTATAGGATCCATCGTAGGTGTTATCAAAGCCGCGATTACAAAGGCTAAAACGACCCACCATTTACGTTTACTGGCA
>JAQTVR010000073.1 GCA_028706995.1 Dehalococcoidales bacterium | reverse complement strand
CCTGGCGTATCTTTTGTTTTTCCTGCTCAAGAGAAATTATTTCGTTTTTCTGCCAATAGCGGAACCTGGTTTGAAAATGCCATTTAAGAAGATAATAAGACAATAGTATAACAAGAAAAGAAGTCACTATGACAATGGCGATAATGAAACCGGAATCCATATTAACCTGCCATTTTTAGTTTATTTCGTTGGCTGATCGCTGCTGCCCGGTTTTATTATGGGGATACCGGCGGCGCATAGCGGGCAATCCTGCGGGTTATAGGTGATAGTTACAGAACGCAGGCAACTGAAAAGCGGCGCATCGAAGTTATGTTCCTGTTCGGACCGGTCAACCAGCACCCCGACACCGGCGACTATTCCACCCTGTTCGTTAACCAGGTCTAAGACCTCCCGGACGGATTTACCGGTAGTCAGAATATCATCGACGACAAGCACTCTCTCACCCCTTTTGACGCCGAAACCGCGCTTAAAAACCCTTTTTTCACCCTCTTTTTCAGCAAACAGGCTTCTTACATCCAGCTGCCTGCCGACCTCGTGAGCTAGAATTATTCCACCGGTGGTTGGGCCGGCTACTATCTCAATGTTAGATCTCGAGAAGTTCCGGCTGATTAGCTGGCAAAGCTGCTCGGTATAGCATGGGTGTTGTAAAACGCGGAATTTCTCCCAGTAGACAGGGGAGTGAAGACCCGAAGTAAGCAGGAAATGACCTTCGAGGACGGCTCCGGATCTCCTAAAAATATCTTCTACGTTCATAGCACTGTTAAAAATCATTTGAATGAATAATTTAATACAAAACCGAAATCCGAAATGGGCCAGTAAGAAAACCAGGCTTTACCGTCTATTTCCTCTCGTGAAACGAACCATCCATAGTGTGAATCCCCGCTGTTATTACGATTATCTCCAAGCACAAAGTAGCTGTCTTCGGGAATAATGGCACTGGTATAGTTATAATTAGGCTTGTCTACAATATATTCGGATTCATCCAGTGCAAAAACTATCCCATCCGACTGGTGAATATAAACGATGCCATCCTTAATTTCTACCTGTTCGCCGGGGAGTCCTATAATGCGCTTAATATAATCATTTTCAGAATCGACAGGGGGGTCGAAAATAACGATATCGCCTCTTTTTGGATCGGAGCATAGAAAAGCAATCTTATTGACCAGTATTCTTTGCTCGTTACTGAGATTGGGTTCCATACTGGAACCCAGTACTACAGCTTTTTCTGCAACAGCCTGGAACAAAAAAAAGATAATTAAAGCGAGCGCTACTATCTCTATAAGCTCAAATAGCAAGCTCTTTACGTTATTTTTATTATATAAATTGTTCTCCAATGTATCCTGATTATAAACTATTTATGAGGGCTTGCCAAACCTGATAAAAACAAACTAGATATTATTGTCATGCTGGAGTTCGCAAAGGGCGAGCGAAGCATTTGGAGTAGGGTGGAAACTAATCCCCTCCCACCAGATCCTTCGGTCGTTTCACTCCCTCCAGGATGACATAGGCTTAACCACTCATGGTATTGTCCAGAGTGTAACGTGGGATGAGCCTGTCGAACCATAGCGGCGGCCAAACATGGTTTTTTGTTAGCAATCAGAAATGATTAAAAACCCCTTTTTTATTTCAGAGGTTGCACTTATAAAAAAGAGAGTGTTAGAATGGTGTCATGGATTATATGGAACAGGCGCTATCACTGGCAAAACTGGCTTTAGGACAGGTTAGTCCTAATCCTGCCGTCGGGGCAGTAATTGTAAAAAACGACGTTATTATCGGGAAAGGTTATACTCAACCCACCGGTTTCAGCCATGCAGAAATAATGGCGTTGAAACAGGCGGGCAAAGAAGTCCGTGGTGGATTATTATATTCTACTCTTGAACCCTGCTGTCACTACGGGCACACCCCTCCCTGTACCGGGGCGATCATCGCAGCAGGTATTACCGAAGTTCACATGGCTATGCTCGATCCCAATCCCCTTGTAAATGGTAAAGGTAAAGCGGAATTGGAGAGGGCAGGGATTAAAGTTGTCCTTGGAGAGCATATTAAGGCAGCCAAAACGATCAATGAAGGCTATATAAAATTTCAACTTACCGGTCTGCCGTTTATTACTGTTAAGTATGCAATGAGCCTGGATGGGAAAATAGCCACTTATAGCGGGGATTCCAAGTGGATAAGCGGAGAGGAATCCAGGCATTTCGTCCATAATATGCGCTACATTAATGATGCCATTATGGCAGGGGTGAATACTGTGCTGGCCGACGATCCGCAACTTACTGCAAGATGTGGAGGCGGACGTGGCGGCACTGCAAAAAAACAGCCACTCAGGATAATTATAGACGGCACAGGGATTACACCCAAAAATGCCCGTATATTCAGTGAACCGGGGAAAATACTGCTGGTGATAGGTAGACATGTTGAGGATGAAGAAAAGAAAGCCTTTAATAAAGTAGGAGCTGAAATTCTCGAATTGCCTTCCATAAACGGCTATATCGAATTGAAAAAAGTGATGGAAGAACTGGCTAAAAGACAGATTACGAGTGTACTGGTTGAAGGAGGCAGCATTCTCTTTGGTTCCCTGTTCGATCAAAAACTGGTAGATAAAGTTATTATATTTGTGGCTCCGGTTATTATCGGCGGGGAGAAAGCTAAGACTGCAATCGGTGGCAGGGGGGCGGAGAAAATAATGGATGCTATTAAATTGAAGAATATAAGTGAAGAACGTTTTGGCGACGATATGATGGTCGTTGGCTATATAAAGGAATGAAAATAAGATGTTTACCGGAACAGTGCAGGAAGTCGGTCTGGTCAGGTCGATATCATCGGGTAGACTTATTATAGATGCCTCTAAAGTGCTGGATAATTTGAACCCCGGGGATAGCATCGCTGTTAATGGCGCCTGTCTGACAGTGACGGAATTCAATGAGAAGTCCTTCACTGTTGACATAATGCCAGAGACATTAAAAAGAACTACGCTAAAAACACTGAACACAAATGAGCAGGTAAACCTGGAAAGGGCGCTTACACTGGAAGGGCTATTGAACGGTCACCTGGTTCAGGGGCATGTAGATGCAACCGGTAAGATAATCGCTATAAAAAATTATGACGGCGCTACGGTAATAAAAATAAAGGCTCCGCCCGAGGTTATGTGCTATGTGGTCGAAAAGGGGTCAATCGCTGTAGACGGCATAAGCCTGACGGTTTTAGCCAGAGGTGAAGACAATTTTGATGTGTCGATCGTGAATTTTTCAATGAAGCATACCGCTATTGGTAACCGTGTCGAAGGAGACATGGTCAATCTGGAAGCCGATGTACTTGCCAAATATATGCTTCAGTTCTCTAAGAACGGGAACAACAGTAATATAACGTATGATTTTCTTCAGCAAAACGGATTTTTAGGTGCAGGCTAGATTGAAAGCAACCGGGAGATAACATGGTATTATCAACAATAGAAGAAACCATCAAAGACATAAAAGAGGGCAAGTTCGTTATCATCGTCGATGATGAGGATAGAGAGAATGAAGGTGACTTGGCGATAGCTGCTGAAAAGGTCACTACTGAAGCCATCAACTTCATGGTGAAACATGCCAGGGGATTGGTTTGTATGCCGGTCAAGGCTGAACGGCTGGATGAACTCAATATCCCGATGATGGTTTCACATAATACATCGAAATTTACTACGGCTTTTACGGTTTCTATCGAAGCCAAGCATGGGATAACTACCGGCATCTCGGCTAAAGACAGGGCAGAAACCATAAAAGCTGTGATAAATCCCAACACCGGGCCGGAAGATATAGTCCGTCCGGGGCATATTTTCCCTTTGCGGGCAAAGGAGGGCGGTGTACTGGTAAGAGCCGGGCATACCGAGGCTATAGTTGATTTAGCCAGGATGGCAGGTCTGTATCCTGCCGGTGTAATCTGTGAAATAATGAGCGAAGACGGCTCCATGGCTAAATTACCGGAGTTAAAAGGAATAGCGGATAAGTTCTGTATAAAAATCGTAAGCATTGCCGACCTTATTCTTTACCGCCGACGTCATGAAAAACTGGTGAAGCGTGTAGCTGAGGCCAAGCTACCGACGAGGTACGGTGAGTTTAAGATAATTGCCTATAAAAGCGATATGGATACCGACCAGCATGTGGCGATGGTTATGGGAGATATAGAGAGTGAGGAGCCTGTACTGGTAAGGGTGCACAGCGAGTGTCTTACCGGTGATGTATTCGGCAGCCTTCGTTGTGACTGTGGTGAACAGGTTAATCTGGCTATGCAAAAGATTGCCGCAGAGAAACGGGGGGTGCTATTGTATATGAGGCAGGAAGGCAGGGGGATAGGAATTCATAATAAGATCTGTGCTTATAATCTCCAGGATAACGGACTGGATACTGTAGAAGCTAACCTGTCTTTGGGATTCCCTGCTGACCTGAGAGATTATGGAATTGGTGCTCAGATACTCACTGATTTAAATTTGCACAAGGTAAGACTGCTTACTAATAATCCCAAGAAGGTAATCGGTCTCGAGGGATATGGGCTTGAAGTGGTGGAAACAGTGACTATTGTAGTAAAATCCAACCCTCATAATCAGCATTATCTGGAAACCAAAAAGAACAAGATGGGGCACATCTTAGAATAAAAAGAGAAAATCATAATTAAAATGGAGGGAATATGAATAATAGCTTCGAGGGGATGTTGCTGGGTAACGGTCTGAAGTTCGGTGTGATCGTTTCCCGTTTTAATGAATTTATATCCAGCAAGTTACTTGATGGGTGTAAGGATGCTTTAATCAGGCATGGTGTTAACGAGAATGATATAGATATTGCCTGGGCTCCCGGCTCTTTTGAAATCCCGCTGGTAGCTCTTAAGCTGGCAAAGACGAACAGGTATGATGCTATTATCTGCCTTGGGGCCATAATACGTGGCGGAACGCCCCATTTCGATTATGTGGCTTCCGAATATACCAAGGGAGTTGCCAAGGTATCGCTGGATACACAACTACCTGTTATAAACGGTGTTATAACCGCTGATAACCTAGAGCAGGCTATCGAGAGGGCGGGCACCAAGATGGGCAACAAGGGATTTGTCGCTGCTACCAGCGCTATAGAGATGGCGAACTTGCTAAAGGGATTAAGTTAATTACCTTTAAAAGCGTAGTCAGGTAATTTTATATACAGTATCGCCTGGTCTTACTCTATCCGTGACCTTGATACCGACTGCGTCTCCTTTACCGGCAGTTTCAACGTTGTTGTTTTCGATTTGCATGGAAGATACGGTTACTTCCAGATCGGTAGTGTGTCCTTTAATATGGATACTGTCGCCTGTATTCAATGTCCCTGTAAGCTCTATTCCAGCAACTACCGGACGGGCAAAGAATTCGGATACTTTGCCAATTTCTACCTCTGCCATTATAGACCTCCTTTCCGCTTGTTTCTTTAAAGACAAGTATATGCTGCAAATGCCGTTAAAACAATAGGAAAGGCAAATATTTTTGACATATTTCCCATCGTCGCGTATAATTACCCTGTTCTTGACGCGTTGTGGTCTTATTATTTATTTGAAGAGGAACGATATTGGCTAAGGAAAACAAGGATAATACAAAGAAACAATCGGGGCACAATGAAGAACTCGATAAACTACAACGTCGTCTTGATATGCTGGACCGTCGCTTAGATGATATAGACTCCATGATTTCGGCAGTAATAGAAAGGGTAATGAGCCAGGGAGTGAATCTCCAATTGAGTTGCCCTAATTGTGGAAAAAACGTAGAAGTCTCCCTCATTGGTGTCAAGAAACCTGGTATTTAAACAACATAACATTCCTGGAGGCTACTTATGCAGATAACCTCGGCAATAGAAAGAACAAGATATAATGTTTTTGAATGGCGTTATAATCTCAGTATTCCCCGGAAGCTGATTATGGCTTTTGGTATGGCAGGATTAACGGGACTCCTTGCGCAGGTCAGGATATTAACTGAATTAAGTCCTGTTCCCATTACGGGGCAAA
>JAQTVR010000072.1 GCA_028706995.1 Dehalococcoidales bacterium | reverse complement strand
GTCACCTTCCGGCAAGCCCAACCCCATCTCTTCATTGGCTTCTTCGATACGCATGGTGCCATCAATCTGAAAGGTATTTTCATCTATGGATTCATAATCTTTTTCGGCAGCCGCCAGTTCATCCCCGACAGGTCCTACTATCTCTTCCATCAAGCGGCTTAAGCTGACGATTCCGGCAGTCCCGCCGTATTCGTCAACTACAATGCTCATACGAAAATTTTTATCCCGCATCTCGGCAAACAGTTCATTGATAGGCTTCGTCTCCGGTACGAAATAAGCCGGGCGTATAAGTTCGTCGATAAGGCTGTCACTGGTTATAGCCCCCTTTGCCTGAGCCATGAGGATGTCTTTTATGGATAAAATACCCACTATATTGTCCATGTTCCCGATGTAAACAGGGAAACGGGACATCGGATTTTCGGAATAAATAGCTAAAAACTCGGAAATGGTTTTGCCTTTTTCCACCCCGATAACCTCCAGCCTCGGAACGAGAACATCGTTTACAGGACTATCCCCGAATTCGAATACCGCATGCAGCATATCGGCCTCGGATTCCTCGACAGTTCCCTCCTGGTGCCCTACCGTTATCATAGTGCGAATTTCATCTGCGCTTACAAGTGTTTTCGGAACCGATTTGCCGCCTATCAAGCGCGTAAAACCCGAGGCTATCCAGCTAAGAACGAAAACAACCGGGTAAAAAAACCAGCTTAACCACTCGATGGGGCGTACAAATAAGGTGGATACTCGTTCTGAATGTTGCTTGGCCAGTGTTTTTGGAGTCGTCTCTCCGAAGATCAGGAGTATGATAGTCATACCGATAGTGGCAATGACAACACCTGTATCCTGCCCCCACGTCGTTATCGCCAGTGTGGTGGCAATAGCCGTAGCTGCTATGTTAACCAGGTTATTGCCCAACAGAATAGTTGATAGTAATCTTTCAGGCTTTTCCAGTATCCTGGCTACCCTGTTTGCACCCTTAACATTAGTTTCCACCATGTGCTGCAGGCGAAATCTTTGCAGGGATATATAGGCGGTTTCCGAGCTGGAGAAAAAAGCGGATAAAATAACACAAATGATCAGAAGCACCAGATACCATGCTTCGACAGACATTCCCATCACCTCACTTACAGGGTTAAATCCAATAATTGATATTTATCTTTAATTATATTTAAAAATATAATATCTTTAAACCGTATGCTAGACCAATAATAACATTGGCTCACATATGTGTCAAAGGAAACGAACTCTAAATTATATGCCTGGTATGCTATAATTTAATGCTATGAAAATACTGGGAATAGAATCCTCATGTGATGAAACAGCCGCCGCCGTAGTGGAGGACGGGACAAGAATACTGTCCAGCGTTATTGCCTCCCAGGTTGAAATTCACGCCCGTTACGGGGGCGTAGTTCCAGAAGTAGCCTCCAGGCAGCATATTTTATCCATAATTCCGGTCATACAGAAGGCAATGGAAGATGCGTATGCCGGATGGGAGGATATCGATGGCATTGCTGTTACCATAGGACCGGGGCTTGCAGGTTCCCTGCTGGTTGGCGCCAGTACCGCCAAGGCCATTGCCGGTGTCAAGGGGTTACCGCTTATAGGTGTCAATCACCTCGAAGCCCATATCTACGCTAACTGGCTGGCGGAAGAGGAGCCTGTATTCCCCCTCTTATGCCTGATCGTTTCCGGCGGACATAGCGATTTGGTGCTTATGAAAGGACACGGAGATTACATTATGTTAGGTAGAACGCGTGATGACGCCGCCGGGGAAGCCTTTGACAAGGCAGCCCGCATAATGGGTCTTGGTTATCCGGGTGGCCCGGCTATTGACAAAGCTTCCGAAAATGGCAAACCCTGTATAGACCTTCCCCACTCCTGGATAAAAGGAACTAACGACTTCAGCTTTAGCGGTATAAAAACATACCTGCAGAAGATGAACGAGGACGGCAAGATAAATAAAGAAGATATTGCCGACCTCGCCGCCAGTTTTCAAAACGCCGTGGTGGATGTACTTGTAGGTAAAACTATCGAAGCTGCATTACAGTACGATGTCCGGCAGATCCTGCTCTCCGGAGGTGTGTCCGCCAACCGGATGCTACGCCGCCGCATAGTAGAGAAATCGCACGTTCCGGTACTCATACCAAAACCGGTTTTTTGTACCGATAACGCCGCAATGGTGGCTTCCTGCGGTTATTTTCACTTAATTACCGGCAGAATAAGCAACCTTGACGTGGATGTCGTTCCCGGACTTAAACTGGTGTAGTAACTTAGCTGCCGGTTGTTTAAAATAAAATAAATAATAATTTTTCCCATATGCAGATAATAGCATTTAAGAGCTTTAGGGAGATTTTCAGAGATATTCAATATTATCATTACCTGTTATACTGCAGTATTCCACCTCTTGTTATTTACTGGCAATCCTTGAGTTGCGGGATAACCTTATCTGGTTTATTATATATATTAGCAGTCTCCTGCCGAGATTGCTAATATTTTGAAAAAGTGTTATTGTTTAATAAAATAAAGCCGAAAAGGAGGAGATGAATGGCAATTAAATTACAACCATTAGCTGACCGCGTAGTAGTCAGGCCGATAGAGCGGGAAGAGATCACAAAGGGTGGTATCGTTCTGCCCGACACTGCAAAGGAAAGACCGCAGGAAGGCGAGATAATCGCAGTCGGTGCCGGAAAAATGAATGATGACGGAAAAAGAATAGCGATGGATGTCAAAGTCGGAGATATCGTTATCTATGCCAAATATGGCGGAACCGAAATCAAAATTGACGGCAAAGAATTGATCATTTTAAACGAAAGCCAGATTCTGGCAAAGAAAGGCTAACCCGGATTAATCAAAGAATTTAAATAGGAGAAAAAACATGGCAAAACAGATAATATTCGGAGACGAAGCCAGACATTCCCTTAAGAAAGGGGTTGACGTTCTGGCTAACGCAGTTAAGGTAACACTTGGGCCAAAGGGCAGACCGGTAGCCCTGGAGAAGAAATGGGGCGCACCCCTGGTCATCGATGATGGTGTTAATATCGCCAAGGAGATAGAACTTCCGGATCCGTTCGAGAATATGGGCGTTCAAATGGTTAAAGAAGCCGCCAGTAAAACTAACGATGCCGCCGGCGACGGTACGACCACATCGACCATCCTGGCAGCCACAATTATCAACGAAGGTTTTAAGAATATCGCCGCCGGTGCCGAACCCCTGGCTCTGAAAAAAGGTATCGAAAAAGCAACTAAGGCTATCCTGCAGAACCTTGCTGAGATATCAACCCCTGTCAAGGGCAAAGAGCAAATAATACAGGTAGCCACCATAACTGCTAAGGATACCGAAATCGGCAACCTTATCGCCGATGTTATGGAAAAGGTCGGCAAAGATGGCGTTATCACCATCGAAGAATCGAAGGGCACCGATTTCGAGACGGATTTTGTCGAGGGTATGCAATTCGACAGGGGTTATCTCAGCGCCTATTTCGTAACCGATGCCGCCAGGATGGAGGCCGTCCTGGAAGACCCGTATATACTCATTACCGATAAGAAAATTAACGCCATTGCAGATATTCTTCCTTCCCTGGAAAAGATTCTGCAGGTAACCAAGAACCTGCTTATCATCGCCGAGGATATAGAGGGCGAAGCTTTAGCCACGCTGGTTGTCAACAAGTTGCGCGGCACGTTGAACGTGCTGGCAGTCAAATCCCCCGGTTTCGGAGACAGGCGAAAGGCAATGCTCCAGGATATTGCTACACTTACCGGCGGCACCGTGATTACCGAGGATGTTGGCCGCAAACTGGATACAGTCGAAGCTTCTGATTTGGGAAGAGCTCGCCGTGTATCTTCCGATAAGGATAAGACCACTATCATCGAGGGTAAGGGCGATATTAAGGATATCCAGGATAGAATTAAACAGCTTAAATCCCAGATAGAAGAAACCGATTCCGAATTCGATCGTGAGAAACTCCAGGAGAGAATGGCCAGGCTAGCCGGCGGCGTTGCCGTCATCAAAGTCGGTGCCGCTACCGAAACGGAGATGAAGGAAAAGAAACACCGCGTCGAAGATGCCCTGTCAGCCACCAAGGCCGCCGTAGAAGAAGGTATACTCCCCGGTGGCGGTATCAGTCTTCTAAATTCGCTTAAAGCCTTGGACAAACTAGATGTTTCAGGCGACGAGCTTACAGGCGTCAATATCGTCAGGAAAGCGGTAGAAGAACCCATTCGCCTTATCGCCAGCAATGCCGGTAAAGATGGCGCCGTTATTGCCGATGCAGTAAAGAAGAGCCCCCCCGGTGTCGGTTATAACGCCGAAACCGATACGTTCGGTAATATGGTAGAGATGGGTATTATCGACCCGACCAAGGTCGTACGCTCAGCCATCACCAATGCTACCAGCATCGCTGTTATGGTATTGATAACCGAATCCCTGGTTGCCGATATACCTGAAAAGGAAAAACCTCAGATGGGTGGCGGTATGGATTCCGGCATGGGTGGAATGTACTAAACATTGGACAGACCGGTGGACAAGATATAGACAAATAAAAAAGAGGTAACATTTTATAGCCGCGGTAGTTACTACTGCGGCTATTACTTTATAACCTGAGCAAAGCTTCCAATGGCTCACTTTTGTCAATGGGACCCACTACCGCCAACCTCAGCCGGTCGGATACCATAAGTTCGGAAGCTATCCGGCAAATTTCAGGGGCAGTAATCGCATCTATTATGGAGACTACTTCTTCGACGCTGAGTATTTTGTTGGTGAGAATCTCCTGTGACCCCATCCAGCTGGCAACGCTGCGGCTATCCTCCATCCTTAATAATAAACGCCCCCTGGACATCTCTTTTGCCTTGGTCAACTCTGCCTCGCTCACCTCTTTTTCTTTGAATGAGGCAAGTTGTTCGACGATGACGCTGATAGCCGTAGACAGTTTCTTCGGTTCCACACCTGCATAGATAATCATAGACCCGGTATCCGCCAGGTGCTCGGTGTAACTGCTGATAGTATAGGCGAGCCCCAGCTTATCCCGAACCTCGGTAAAAAGCCGGCTGCTCATACCTTCCCCAAGAACCATATTAAGGAGATCCATGTGAAAACGGGCAGGGTGAAAAAGGGATAATCCGGGCAAAGCCAGGCACAGGTGCGCCTGCTCTATTTTCCTTTTTTCTATTTTAACCGGCGGACAGTTATTTTGTTCATAAGCCTGATATTTATTAGGACGACTTACAGCTTCCCAGCCAACAAGACTCCGGCTAACGACTTCCACTACTTCCTGATGTTCGATGTTACCGGCTACTGCCACCACTGTATTTGCAGGGAGATACCCAAGCTGCATATAATCCAGGATAGCTTCACGGGTGATAGCAGATACCGTTTTTTTATCGCCAGCAACATCCCGACCTAAAGGATTCCCGTACCATAACAATCTATCGATCAAATGATTGACCCACATGTCCGGGGAATCATGGCTCATACTGATTTCCTCGATTATTATTTGGCGCTCTTTCTCCATATCCCCGGGGTCAAAACGGGAGTGAAGCAACATATCGGTCAGTACATCCATCGCAGATAAAAAGTGATTTCGGGGAACCTTACACCAGTAAACGGTAACTTCCCTGTCCGTTCCCCCATTAAGTATCCCCCCCACCCCCTCTATTGCCCCTGAAATTATCCTGGACTCAGGTCGTTTTTCAGTTCCCCTGAATAATAAGTGTTCGATAAAATGGGAGATACCGGCAACACTGTTTTTTTCATAGCGTGAACCGACTCCTACGAATATACATATAGATACCGAGCGGGTATACGGCATAGTATCGGTAACAACCCTTAAACCGTCTTCCAGTACTGTTTTCTGATACAATATTTCACCTCTTAATATATTTCCGACTATTCTATCACTGATTACATAAAAAGTGTCAATCGGATAATGCCCCCAATCATCGCCATTCACCTTTGACAACTACCGCATTCTCGTAGTATCATAAATTCTGCTAGTGAAGTTCTAGGAGTGTAGCTCAGTCCGGTAGAGCAGCGGTCTCCAAAACCGCCGGCCAGGGGTTCGAATCCTCTCACTCCTGCCAGTGCCGAGATGGTGGAATGGCAGACACGCTAGCTTGAGGGGC
>JAQTVR010000071.1 GCA_028706995.1 Dehalococcoidales bacterium | reverse complement strand
GTCCGTGGCTACATCGAATGCCCGCATGAAAGAGACAGGACCGCTGGCAACACCCCCTGTAGACCCCACCCTGTCTCTCTCCTGGCGTAAACGGGAAAAAGAAAAACCGGTACCGCCGCCGCTCTTATGGATAAGTGCTGTATTCTTCACCGTTTCGAATATGGATTCCATTGAGTCTTCTATGGGCAGCACAAAACAGGCGGAAAGCTGCCCCAGTTCCCTGCCGGCATTCATCAACGTAGGTGAATTGGGCAGGAATTCCAGGCTCGACATCAATTGGTAAAATTTCTCTTCCCGCTCCTTGGCGTCTGCTTTATTGGTATATATGGTCTCCGCCGCCGCAATAGTCCGTGCTACACGGCGAAACATTTCTTCAGGAGTCTCTATCAGATTCCCCTGTTTATCCTTCTGTAAATATCTCTTCCCCAGTACGTGGAGCGCATTATCCGTTAGGTTAATTCCTTCAGAAGCTTTCGTAGAAATGACCATGGCTTCTTTCTCCTTTGTTAAACTCTCTTTCTCATCCTTTTCAGGAATCGCCGTTACCGATGCAGCTTCTTTCCCCTTAATACCAGCGACTGCCTTTTTACTTCCCGTCACGATTTCTTCCTTATTACTCATATCCGGTTCTATATTTTCTTCCGCTAAAAACTCTTTTACCACGCTGAGTATCTCGGATTCAGTAGTAGAAAGCGGCGCTTTATATTTATTGGGAACTAGGTATTCCATTCCGGGCAATGTTTGAGGTCTCTCCAATCTCTCGATAACCTGATTGGTAAGCAATTCCACCTGCTTCCTGTCGGATATTCCCATGGAGTCCGCAGCCGAAAATATAATCCTGGCGACCTGAGTACGATCTACCAGTTTTCCCCGGGAATTATTATTTTTACCCATTTTTATTACCGTCCTGCCTTATGGTTGAATTTTCTGATTCGTCAGGCAATAGAGTTAGTTGCCCGCTGGCTTCACTTTTCTTGATTATCCCGGCGCTTACAAGCGTATCCACTTCCTGTTTTAGATCGGTTATATCGCTAAATTCACGATAGACACTGGCAAAACGAATATATGCTATATAGTCCAATCCCCTTAGTCCTTCCATTACCATATCCCCGATCTTATAACTGGCTATCTCGGATTTTCCCATGTGGTATATCTCTGCTTCTATATCGTCTGCCAGTTTTTCAACGGCGCCGATCGGCAAGGGACGTTTACCACAGGCCTTCTGTATGCCCGAAAGTAATTTTTCTTTGTTGAATTCTTCGCGCCTCTGGTCCTTTTTTATAACAAAAAGACTGCTGGACTGGATTCTTTCGTATGTAGTAAATCGCGAATTGCAATTAAGACACTGGCGACGGCGTCTGACACCATCATTTACATCGCGGGAATCTACAACCTTGGAATCTTCGCTGTTACAGTAGGGACATTTCATATTGGCAACCTCATTATATTGTGTAGCCTGTATAAATTACCACAATATATGGTACCTGTCAATACTTACTTTAGTTTGTTTTAAGGAAAAATTAAAAAAGAAAAAGAGCTGCAAGTTTATGACCTGCAGCTCTTATATCTTATTACCCTATGTTTTTGTAGATTTAAGCAGATTATCTATAAATCTATTGGAACCACATCCTGGATTTTTTCTCCGAATGAACTATCTTATCGACAGGTGTTACTACCTGGCGTTGTCGACTATATAGCGGTTGTCTTATGAATGACGGAATATCCAGCTCATCTTCGGTTTTAATTTTCTTCAACTGCTTGGTTATTTCATCTTCTTCCGTTTCTTCGGAAAACTCAGTCTTGGAAACAAAACCGGTGGTAATCAGGGTAATCCTTACATCACCGCCCATGTTGGGATCAGTAGCCACACCGAATATGATATTGGCATCAGGATCGACTGCCTGTTTTATTACCTCGGCGGCTTCATTGACTTCATATAATGATATGTCACTACCACCGACTACATTGAACAAAACACCCTTGGAGCCATCGATAGTAACATCCAGTAACGGGCTGGCTAAGGCCTCTTTAGCAGCATCAACGGCACGATTCTTACCGGTGCCGCGTCCTATGGACATCCAGGCAGGTCCGGCATCTTTCATTACCGCTTTAACATCAGCAAAGTCGAGGTTGATAACACCCGGAACAGTGATTACTTCAGAGATAGCCTGTACACCATGTCTTAAAACATCATCAGCCATCTTGAAGGCGCTGTCTACACCCGTTTTCTGGTCACATAGGTCGAGTAAACGGTCATTGGGAATTATAATAAGGGTATCAACCTTTCCCAGAAGTTTTGAGATACCGTCCTTTGCTACCTCGGTGCGATGAGTTCCTTCAAAACCAAATGGTTTGGTGACAACTGCAATTGTAAGAGCCCCGCTCTCCTTAGCTACTTCGGCAACCACAGATGCGGAACCGGTTCCGGTGCCGCCGCCCATACCGGCAGTAATAAATACCATGTCTGCGCCGGCGATAAGCTCTCTTAGTTCATCCCTGTTTTCTTCGGCAGCCTTCTGCCCTTTTAGATGATCGCCGCCTACACCTAACCCCCTGGTTAATTTTTCCCCGAGTTGGATCCTGATTGGAGCTTCGGTAATAGCCAGAGCCTGGGCATCGGTATTCATTGCAATGAACTCAACACCCTGAATCTCTTCCCTGACCATACGGGTTACAGCATTACAACCGCCGCCGCCCAGGCCGATAACCTTAATTTTTGCCGGATTTGGTACAAAACTTGTCTTTGCCATTTTCTCCTCCTTCCCTCTATTTGTTAAATCTATATTTTTTTATTTAAACAACTTTATTAATTTGTCGGTAACCTGTTTCATCCTATTGCCAAACCAATTACCCTTCCACTTCTTTTTGCTCTGATTCTTGGCACCCCACAGCAATAAACCAACGCTGGTGGCAAATGCCGGGTCACGCAGTGAATCGGTAATGCCGGATATGCGATTAGGTAACCCTACCCTTACGGGCAGCTTCAATATGTCGCGTCCAAGGACTTCGATCCCTGAAAGGTTGGAACTGCCACCGGTAAGTACCAAACCCGCCGGAACCAGCGATTCATAATCTGAGCTTGGCATTTCAAGCAGGATAAGCCTCAGGATTTCCTCGACCCTGGCCCTGATAATGTCACACAGGTCATTATAGGATACACCGTGCCCATCCTCGGATATCGGGCTGTTGGTATTTACCTTGCTCTCATAAACCGGCATAACACTGCCATAACGTCTCTTCATTTCTTCAGCGACATCGAAAGGCAGCCCTAAACCGATAGCTATATCCCTGGTGAGTTGATAACCGGCAACCGGTAAAATTGCGCTGTGCCAGATACTACCATCTTTGAAGATACAGATATCCGTGGTGCCTCCGCCGATATCGGCTAAAATAACGCCAACCTGTTTTTCATCCTCAGTAAGCACTGCTTCGCTCGAAGCTAAAGGCTCCAGTACCAGGTCATCGATATCCAGCCCTATGCCACGAATACATTTAACCAGGTTTTGGACTGAAGTAGCTGCAGCAGTAATGATATGCGTTTCAACATCCAATCTGAAGCCATACATACCGACCGGATTTTTAACTCCAACCTGACCATCAACTGAATAACCACGAGGTATGACATGTAATAATCTTCTATCACTGGGAACTTTGACACTCTGAGCACTGGCAAGAACTCTCTTGAGGTCCTCAGGTCTTACTAATCTGTCATTACGAGTGATAGCTACCACTCCCCGGTTGTTAATCGAATCTACATGCCTTCCAGTAACACCAACATACGCCGATTCAATTTTATAATTGCAAGCCTGTTCTGCCTTTCTGACCGAATTTTGAATTGCTTCCTTGGCTTCGTTAATGTTGACAACTAACCCTTTGTGCAATCCGTTTGACGGAACAACGCCAACACCAACAACATAAGGCTCACCATTTCCTGTTATTTCAGCTATGGTGGTACATATCTTGGTAGTGCCAACATCAATCGAAGCTATTGTAGACCGCTTATTCATCTTGTTCCCCCTCTCCTTTTTTTATTACTTATTAAATTTAATTTGTTTTTCACATGATATAACCTCCTATATTTAGAGATTATCTTATCAACTGTTTTTTTATAACACGAGAGATGTCCTAAGTATCTCTTTCATCAGAGAAGGCTTGTGCCATATATCATTATTCTCCCTACCGGGGTTATATATCCTCTCTGCGATACCTCCGCTTTCCGGATGAGTTACTATACGCTCGGCAACCCTCATCTTGGCGCTACGACTGCGCGGATTACGGCTAATTTCTTCCAGTGAAGGTGTAATTACTTTTTTATTGACCAGCTTGATGGTTGCTGTATGTTGGCAATTGCATGCAGGGGCCTCCGGTGGACAAATACAGTCCTTAGCTTCTTGTTGCATGAACCGTTTTACTATTCGGTCTTCCAGCGAATGATAACTGATGACAACCAATCTTCCCTCGAAACCCAGTAGATTAACTGCCTGACTTAATGTTGATTCCAGGTTGGAAAGTTCATTGTTTACCGCAATCCTCAAAGCCTGGAAAGTCCTGGTTGCAGGGTGAATTCTCCCCCTCTTAAAACCGACAGCCTGTTCCACTACCTTTGCCAGTTCTACAGTTGTGCTTATCGGACGCTCATTAATAATGTATTTAGCTATACGATGACTGCCTGTTTCTTCACCATAATCCCTTATTATTCTTACCAGTTCAGCCTCTGAATATTTGTTAACTATATCGGCTGCGGTAATTTTTTGATTGGGGCTAAATCGCATATCCAGCGGAGCTGCATATTGAAAACTAAAACCACGTCCACTATTGCTAAGCTGTAAAGAAGATAAACCCAGGTCAAGCAATATGCCATGGACCGGGCTAAACTCGTATTCGGTGCAAATAGACTCCAGGTTAACGAAATTATCGTTAACTATGAGAACAGAACTACCATACCCTGCCAGTCTTTTACAGGCTAACTCTACCGCTGCAGGATCGGCATCTATTCCAAGTAATTGCCCGCCGGGTGAACTGTGTTTTAAAATAGCGCTCGCATGTCCACCAGTACCGGCGGTACAATCTATATAACGCCCGCCGGGTTGAACCGCCAGGGTTTCAATGACCTCTTTTTGCAAAACCGGAGTATGAACCGTATATGATCTCATTTATACTAAGTACCTTTGTTCCCTTCCAGTGATTCGACAATCTGCCACATTTGTTCACGGCTAATAACTTTTTCGTTCTCCCATGCCTCTCTGTTCCAGAACTCTATGTAGTTATTAGCACCTACGATAACCACTTCTTCATTGATAGCTGCGTGTTCTCTAAGCTGTACCGGTAAACTTATTCTACCCTGTCCATCTATATTTATATGAAAGGCAGAGGAGAACATAGCACGGTTTAACTGTCTGAGCTTGCTTGAAGTGACAGAACTGCTGCTATTTAATGATTCGGCTATCCTTGTCCATTCAGATAATGCATAAGCGGTGATGCAATTTTCCACACCCGGGGTCAACACCAACCCATCTTTTAATTGAGCCCTGAAACGGGGCGGCAAGGGTATCCTGCCTTTTTCATCTATCCTGTATCCGAATTCACCGAAAAACATCTCCATCAGCCCCCTGCATGTCTCTGTTTTAGTATTTAAACCCACCACCTACCTGAGTAAGAGAACCCTTACGTCCCTTTTCCTCCCACTTTCTACCACTTTCTACCATTCTACTACATTTAGGACTACGTTTGTCAATACTTTATAATATATTTTTAAGCTATTGACCTAAATATTTTTTGATAATATGGATTATGGTAAAATAGTACCGGTTTATTAAAAGGCTGCTGTCATTCTGGTGGGATAATTTATATTGTCATTCTGAGGGAGTATAACGACCGAAGAATCTAAGACTTATCGATTGGCATTTAGACTCTTCACTTCATTCAGAGTGACAAATCACCCAAACCCGGATGCACCTTTTATGGACTCCAGTTAGAAATAATAATAGTTTTTTAACTGATCACAGGAGGAAACCCTTGAGAATCGACATCCTGACCCTGTTCCCGAAAATGTTCGAGGATTTTTTTAGCACCGGCATATTCCAGCGCGCGGTGACTAATAAACTTGTCGAAGTAAATATACATAACATACGCGATTATACACATGATAAACATCATATTGTTGATGACTACGCTTACGGAGGCGGGGCCGGAATGGTAATGAAACC
>JAQTVR010000070.1 GCA_028706995.1 Dehalococcoidales bacterium | reverse complement strand
TAAAGATGAAATACATGTTTTATCCCTTCTTTTCGAGTAGGGATTATAATCTCTCTCATGTCTGAGAAGGCTATATCATACCTGGCGGCTATTTCATTCCTTCGCCGTGTGAAGTTATCCAGTTTATTTAGCTGGCTCAATCCCAGGGCGCATTGAAAATCTGTGATGTGAAAATTATATCCCGGTCGTGTTATATCGTAGCTCCAGGATTCCTCGGTATTATTCTTTTTGATGATGCCGTGATGCCTCAGGCATTTAAGCTCTTCATAAAATGTCCGGTTATTGGTTAGTATCATGCCACCTTCGCCGGTGGTTATATGTTTTACCGGGTGAAAGCTGAAAACGGTCATATCCGAGATACTGCCGATACGTTCACCATTATATTCCGCACCCAACGTATGGCAGGCGTCTTCGATGACTATAAGGTTGTTTTCCCTGGCAATCCTTTTTATTTTTGAAAGTTCCGCAGGAAAACCTGCAAAATCCACCGGCAGGATAGCTTTGGTCTGTGGTGAGATCTTTTTTCTTATCTCGACAGGGTCTATATTTAAGGTGTCCTCCTGTATGTCGGCAAAGACAGGTTTAGCTCCTAGGTGTATGACAGTACCGGCAGTAGCAGCGAAGGTAAGGGGAGTGGTTATGACTTCATCACCACTAGAAATACCGGCAACGGCACAGGCAAGTTGCAGGGCTGCAGTACCGCTGGATACAGCCACGGCATATTTAGCGCCGCAGGTATCGGCTAGCTTATTTTCGAATTCATCGACCTTGTGCCCCCGGGTAATATAATCACTTCTAAGCACGTCAATTACAGCCTTGATATCTTCTTCATCTATGAATTGATGTCCATATGGCAAGACTGTATTTCTTACCGTCGTACCGCCCACAACTGACGGTTTTTCCATCTAAGTAAGGTCCTCTATCATAACTTTTAGTTGCTCTTTAGTGAGCCACTGGTTATTGGTGTCACTGGAATAGCGAAAGTTTTCAGTTGGCCTACTACCCATACCAAGGCCATCATGGAAAAGTTGTTCCGGTTCTATAGCAAAGTAGCTATTGAATTCATGCGTATGCGATGACTCCTCTTCTGTCAGCAGTGTTTCATGCAGTTTTTCGCCGGGGCGTATACCGATGATCCTTTTTTGAGCTTTAGGGGCAATAACATCGGTTATATCCATGATCTTCATGCTGGGAAGTTTGGGTACAAATATCTCGCCTCCCTGCATTTGTTCGATGCAGTTAAGAACAAAACGAACCCCTTGTTCCAGCGTTAGCCAGAACCGAGTCATTCGTTCATCGGTGATAGTAAGTGTACCATTATTTCTCTGGGCTAAGAATAACTCTATGACACTACCGCGGCTGGCAACCACATTGCCATAGCGGATGCAACTGAATTTGGTCCCCCGCCCGCCGGTGTAGGCATTACCCTGTATAAAAAGCTTTTCAGCTACCAGCTTGGTAGCTCCATATAGATTCACCGGTTGCACCGCTTTATCGCTGCTTATGGCGATAACTCTGGACACATCATTATCCAGGGCGACGTCTATTATATTGATGGCTCCATCGATATTGGTTTTCACCGCTTCGATAGGATTATATTCGCAGGTGGGCACCTGCTTCAAGGCGGCAGCATGGATGACTATATCCACACCGTTCATTGCCCGGTATAACCTGTCTCTGTCACGGACATCACCGATAAAGAATCTCAACCTGTTGTCATCATTGAACTTAAGGCGCATTTGGTGTTGTAGAAATTCACCGCGGGAGAAGATGCGTATCACTTTAGGATTATGCTCACTCAGGGCGACTTCGACAAATTTCTGACCGAACGAACCGGTGCCTCCGGTTAGCAAAATAACCTTATTTTCGATACTCATCACCGTCTCCTTTAATGTTTCCCGTCATCTCTATTATTAGATCGATGACTCTCTGTGTGGCTTTACCGTCGTTCTCATAGCCGAATTCATTGATGAATTTCTTCCTGGCGATAGTCAGGTCCTTACATATATTTTCATTATTAAATGTATCTTTCATAGACGGTATCAGGCTTTCCTCTTTAAAAATGCCGATGGAGGCCCCGAATGATACGTATGGAGGTATCAGGTTGTCGCTGAAATCCAAGTTAATCACAGGCTTATTTAATATTATGGCTTCTATAGACGTGGAGCAGTAACCGTTTGTGATTATGACATCAGCAGCATTTAGCAATTCAAAGGTGGTAAGGCTGTATTTATTAACAATAGTTGGTTTGAGAGTCTTATTTTTTCTATAAAGCAGGGCTTTCTGATTCTCGCCCGGGTGTAGTTTTATAAGTAATTGAGTATTGCCCAGTGAGTTAATTGCGCCATAAACACAGCTAATATATCGCTCATTTTCTCTACGGGAATAACCATGTGTTGCCGTCATCCAGGCGACCAATTTCTTTTCAGGGTCAAGATTTAATGTTTTCAACGTTCTCTGCTTATCAAGTAATGTGCCCGGGTAAGCCATGATGTCATACCTGGGTTGGCCGGTGATAATAACGTCGCTTTCCGGGAAATTGCCGCGCTTTACCAGTATATTCCTTGTATAGCTATCCGATATGGCAAATTTGTCCGGTATAGGACAACATATATTGCTCCTTGAGTTATCCCCGATATCCGATTTGAGATGGTTAAAATAGGGTGAATAATTATCATATAGTCCGTGTTGCAGCAGAATTGACGGTATGTTGCTGGTTTTAGAGATGGCAAACACGGCACGCCCGCAATCCGGCAGGTCTCCATAATGGATGATAGCCGATGGTCTCTCTTCTGATATCATGCGTTTAGCCAGTTCTATATAAGCTAGCATCATCGCCAGGTAGCCTGAAGAGAAGAATAGCGAAAAGTTGGCTTCCAAAAGGGAATAGAGGGGTATTCCGTTATAACTGAGATGCTTCTTTAAGCCCTTTAATGATTGCAACTTATTATATTCCCCGTGTAATTTTCCGGCTGTCTTGAATGCTTTAAGAAATGTCTTAAGGCTAATGTAACTCTCAAACGGTTTGAAAATAAACTGCTGCTGGTGTATTTTGTTCCGCATTATTTTAAGCCCCCAGTCACCGGAAGGCACATCGACGCCGGTTATGCGATATTCGTTTTTTAACTGCACTATGATTTCATTAAGGTGCGGGTCTCCCTTTCTCAATTCACCCGAATTTAGATCGCGGATATTGGTCCAGACCGCAGGCGAAAATAGGAGCAGGTTTTTAATGTTGTTAAATGAAAGAGGTTTATATTTCAGGTTCAATAATAACCAGTAAGTCTTTCTCAGAAATATTCGGAACCATTGTCCCCATATATAGGCTAAGGCTCTAATTCTATGCTGTATTTCCCCCCTGATTTGCCTTGAAGCAGTATTGATAAAATCTATGTTTACGGTTTTACATATCAACTCGATAATCGCCAGGTCAGTTAAATTATTACCCGGGTAATATATGATGGTAGGCTTTTCGGTTTCTATAATCCGGTTAAACATTATCGTTTGCATGATGATATTCATGACGCTTGGATATGCGAATTTGCTGAAGTATAAAGGTTGCTCTACCAGCCACCAGAGGAGAATATCTTCATATTTGAGATCTATATGTGCTAATGAGCGAAACCAACTAAGCCCTTCCTCTTTTAATAATTCTGTGGATAGACCGTAGTCCTTTGCTGTTTTAAAACTCTGATTTTTACCTTTGAGCCTGTTCTTGACGTCTTTATTTAACGCTACGAGGGTCAAGTCTTTCCCCGTCTCTTCACATGTAAACGCAATAGCTCTATCCAGCATATTTGGGTCATCGATCATAACTAAAATTTTTTCCGGCAAGTTAACTCCTGTTTTAAAAAAGTCAGTGCGAGAAGTCCCCATTCGCCTTTTCCTTTAATCCGGACGATGCGGTAATCTCATGTATGATTATTAGTTCATGCAAAGTCGAGATTGCTTCGCTGCCTCTTCGAATCAGGCTCACATTGACACTATTTTTATCGGAAAATTGATTAATCATTCTTATTATCGCTGTTTTAGTGCCCTAGTCGTGCCGTTATCGTATATCAGCGAAACCTGTGAATTTTGCATTAGCCCTCTATGTCGGGCTGTGTCCATAATTAGCTCATTCTTAGTTGAAACAATATCAGGCATGGATTTTCTTAGCATTAATATTCCATTGAATCTCTCCAGTTCATCCGTTAGGATATCGGAGAAATCGACTATGTTTTGGGCCGGAACCTCGTATTCGTATAGAAATATCTGAGAATAGTAATGGTCGGCATAAATGATGGAATTATCAGGGTTGTTATCGGATGTAAGACTGGTTATGTGGCTGATTGTCTGTGCCGCCGACAGTTCCGAAGCTGAAGCTGCCATGTATCTCGAAGCACCCCAGGAAATTACCGATGATACATTGGCTATATAAGAGGTGGTCATTATTCCGGAAAAAATAAAAACGATGACAGCTATAGATACGCCGCTTAGATATTTTCTGTTGCCTGTTATATTTAACAATCCTCTAGCTATAGGGATGGCAGCGATCAGCCCGGTAAAGACTAACCATCTCTCCCTGATCAGCATCTCCATTTCGGAAAAGGAAAAGAAGATGAAACTGATAATGACCATAAATCCACATAAGAGGGCAATCCAAATTTGGTTAAGCTTTCTGTTGATAAACAAGCGTATATTGAAGATAGATAAGCATCCGATTATGGTAAAGAGAATCATTGTAAAGATCGGGAGCCTTGTCCATAAAATTTCAGCGGCACTCATTTGAAAAGCAGATGCTATTATAATCGTGCTGTCTATAGAAAGGGCGTAGTTAACGGCATAGGAAACATAAGAATAGAATCCGGAAACATATAGCCAGTAAGCAATAGTCGTAAATCCAAGCAAGAGAACGGTTTCCAACATTATCGGGCGTTCATAATTATCAATTAAAACATTATCAGAAGAGCCATGTTTTAAAACAAGGGATACCAGCCAGCCGACAAGCAGTATCACTAGTAGAGAGGCAGTGACGAAGGTATGAGTAAGTATTACCAGGAACAGCATCAGAATGCTCAGGATGGTATATATGAACTTCTTTTCATGCCTGGCTCCGATAATTAAAAAGAGTATTACAGGAACCAATGCAATTCCCAGGGTCATTGCCTTGATGTAGAAACCCCATAAAATATGCCAGTCAAAAACGGCCAGTATCAATGCAGCCATAAGTCCTGTTTTACTACTAAAAAGCTGTTTCCCGATCAAGAATATAAAAATCAGACTGATTACTTCTATAAGTCCTAATACAAAGAATGAATCCGCGATATTTAATCCGGCAATTTGTGAGATCGAAACTGTCAGGATGTGGGCTATCGGATAGTATTGATAAGCCCCCATGTAATCTCCAATAAATCCGGTAGAAATCAATTGTTCCGAAAAGGTTATTTCAGCGACGGTATCGTAGCCAACCAGTCCAGAGAATTGATAATAAGCGCTGGCTCTTAGAAGAATGCCGACAATAATAACCTTTAATAGTTTGTAACCAGTGTTCTTACTATCTGGTATTTGAACGGCAACTATAGCTGCCATTAATGAGATAATTATTAAAAAACCGAGTGGCCTGGAATATGCTTCATGGGATAATAACAGGAGGCTGGCGGTTAACATTAACCAGAAGACAATATCCAGTAATTGTCTTATTCTTTGTGTAGTTAAAGTGGCTCCATGGTTACATTCAGAAGTAGATTTGTTCTGTCTCCATCGTATAAATAGATAACATCCCGATGCAAGTATGATAGTCAAAAGCGCTTGAACAATGAGCAGGGAATTGGGGAATGCTATTGTTGTTAAAAGAGAAATGGAACCAATTATTAATAATAATATGGCTAACCTGATATCAGCGTTAGCAGAAAAGAAAAAATGCCTTATTTTAGTCACTATCAATCATCTTATTAATTAATTTAGGCCAGATATTTCCGATATCGAACCATAATCCGCTAAAGGTATAAGCCAGCACTATATCCATATTTACCAAGTGGTTTATGAAACTCCCAAGGTTATCTTTTTTTGCCTGTCGGCAATACTCATCTAAAACAGGAATTATCCTTGAAGGAAAGATATAACAAGCGGTTGAAACGAGGCTAGACTGAGGGGCTTGCGGTTTTTCCGTCAACTCCATGACTCTTTTGTCGTCCAGCTTGACGATACCGAATTGCCTCGCTTCATTTTTATTTCCGATGTCATACACGGCGATCAGGGTATTTTTTCTATCGAAAGCGGATATTAAATCTTTTATGCCAAGGTCGAAATAATTATCAC
>JAQTVR010000069.1 GCA_028706995.1 Dehalococcoidales bacterium | reverse complement strand
TTATTTTGGCGACGAGATAAACACTGCCCAATATCTGCGTAAATTTTTAGAAGACCAGAGCAGCGGGATAGACCTTCCGGCCGCTATCATAATGGAAACAGTCCAGGCTGAAGGCGGGGTCAATGTAGCCGGAAAAGAATGGCTTATTGAAATAGAGCATATCTGCCGTGAATTCGATATTCTGCTTATTATTGATGATATACAGGTAGGAAACGGACGTACAGGCACGTTCTTCAGCTTTGAAGAAGCAGGATTATCGCCTGATATTATCACTCTATCAAAATCGATAGGCGGCGGTTTACCTCTTGCCCTGGTATTGATACGTCCCGAATTAGACCAGTGGAAACCCGGGGAGCATACCGGCACTTTTCGCGGAAACAACCTGGCTTTCGTAGCTGCCACCAGGCTCTTCGATTACTGGAAGACCGATGAACTTTCTGAAAGAATAAAAATAAAAGAAAAGATAATAAGAGACAGGCTTAGTATTATCGCTGACAAATATCCGGAACTTAATTGCAAAGTACGCGGACGCGGTATGATATACGGACTTGAGATAGGCACCAAGGGTATGGCAAAACAGGTTTCCAGGGAAAGCTTTAATAGAAATCTGATTATAGAGCTTGCCGGAGCCGATGATGACGTCCTTAAATTTTTACCGCCGCTGGTTATCGAGGAAGAATTACTCGTAAAGGGTTTGGACATAATAGAAGAGGCTATAGTCGCTTTAATGGAAGAGAAAAAAAACAAAGACGGAGGCATAGGGATCATTGATAGTTCGCAATCTTAACCGGATTATTAATACTGACAAGGATGTAAGGGACCCGAATGGAAACTGGATAAGCCGCAGGCTGATAACCAAAAAAGACGGGATGGGATTTTCTGTAAACGATACCATAATAAAAGCCGGAACCGAGACAAAGATATGGTATAAAAATCATCTCGAAGCGGTCTACTGCGTATCAGGCAACGGAAGCATCGAGGATATGGACACCGGCATTATTCATGATATTGAACCCGGGGCATTGTATGCCCTGAATGACCATGACAGACATGTTTTGCGCAGTGGAACTGAAGATATGCATATGGTATGCATATTTTATCCGGCTTTAAAAGGGGATGAAGTACATGACGAGGATGGTTCGTATCCGGCAAGCGAATGATAGACGAAGCATCCGGAGTGCGGTAATCCAAAATGTCTTTGCGAGGAAGGAGTGAAACGACTGACGCGGCAATCTCTACCTATAATTTTAGTAATCTCTGCTGACACGTTCCCTCTAAAATCACTTTCACTCAAACTAACCGAACATATACCATAAAGGACACCATGCTGCTACTATTCGTCGCTAAAAGTGTACCCTGACTACACTTTTTCGTCGTAATTATTGTAACTTGCATGTTCCACTCCACCTTTCGGCAAGAACCCGTCGAAAGAAGATGCGCTGTTCTTTTTTTTAACCTGATAATAACTCAGGATGGTTCCTTTTCATCCAATCGATAACCAATTCACGTAAGTTTCTCGCAAGAGTTACCATCGCATCTGCTTCTACTTGTGTAATAGTCCCAACTCTTTCATAATCGCTTATGTTACGCTTCTGACGAAATTTGTCCATCTGTTGTATGAGAGTTTGGGCTGCATTGATGGTATATTCCAGTGATCGTATTACACGATAATGATGCCCCTCATTTTTCCTTACGCGGTAACCCGATGCCAATAACGCAAAGGCTGCTTTGTAATAAATCACGGTCACATAGCTTCAAAAGGGTAGCAATTGTTTTGGGCGAAGGAGAACATTTTTCAATAAAATTATCATTCAGCCAGTCTTCTAAGCTCATCCTTATCACCTATAAGAAATATTTTTTCACCCTGTATCACGTCCACTACAAAATCGTGTTTTCCCATCATTCGCTTCCTGAATTCATCTACAGAGTAAACCACCGGATTAATTTCCATTCTCAACACTTCTTGGGCTTTCATGATAGAGGAAACAGCATCATCGAAAGTTATGTCACCTATCATCATTATATCAATATCGCTTTTCCTGTCATCGGTACTTCTGGCAATCGAGCCGAATATAAAAGCAACTTTTATTTTATCAGAAAACGGAGCAAGACCTTCGCGGATAACATCTGCCACACCGAAGGTTTTTCTTACAATGCTTTTAAGCTCATTGAATATAGGAGATTTGCTGTTTGCCCGGTAATGAACCTGATTACCTCTGACCTCACGAATGATAATGCCGCTTTCAGTCAGGTTTTGAAGCTCCCGTTGTACCGTTCCCCTGCCAATTTTTACGGCATCCAGCACTTGCTTAGTATAAAAAGACCTGTCTGTTTGTCCGTAAAGTAAGGCTAACACAGATTGGCGTGTTTTACTAAAAAGACCATCACTTAGTTCGCAATAATTCATAACGTTACCCATATTGGGTATTATCTTACCCTTTTTGGGTAATATAATCAAGTGTTTTTTTAAAATATAGTGTATTTCGCCTGTTGAGTGTGTATAATATCAGGTACGATGGCAGAAGTACGTTCCAATGAGAGAGAGTTTAGCGGTCAGGTTATAGTCTGGCTCAACGAGTTTATTAGTAATGGCTCTTATCCATTCGAGAATGTTACAGGTGAAACCTCGGTCAAATCAGCCGGAGAGACCACCAAATTCCCCGACGTTCAAATCTGGTTAAATCGCTCTACCAAGCAGGGTTTTTGTGGCTGGGAACTTAAACCCCCGTCAATCCCTGCCGATGACCCCACCCTTTTAGAGAATGCCGCTAACAAAGCCCGCTCTATGGGTGCCGATTACTTCGTTACGTGGAATATGCGTAATGCCATTCTTTGGCGCACTCCACAAGATAATACTCAAGTTACTGCCGAAGACAGAGTAAGAGAATACACCCCCATATATCAAATAAGCAAACCTGAGGATATGTGGGTTAAACCCAATGATACGCTCTTAAAAGAGCGTGCCCGTGAAATACTTGAAGACCTGAAAACCATAAAATATGACGGGCATCTCAATCAAATAGAAGCCGATACTACTTTTTTTGTCGGACGTTTGCATAAATCTGTTGATATCTTGTATCAACCCCTTCGTGACCCTTTGATAAAACGGGTAGGCGATGATCATAAGTTCAGATGCGAACTTGGAACGTGGGGTAGAACACAGGGTATCGCCAATGTAGATGATACCGATTTTTATCAGGCTGTAGCTAAACAGATAAGCTATCGTCTGTTGGTAAAAATACTTTTTTATCTAACCCTGCAACGACAATTCCGGTTTTTACCGGAACTAAGCATTTCGGGACTTAGCGGACAAGCAGCAGGAACGCATCTGAAAGAGATTTTTGCCAGTGCCCGTGACCTGGACTGGCACGCCGTTTTTGAAGAGGGTTTACCTGATACAATCGAAATGCCCGATATTGCCATTTATGAGATTGATTTACTGCTTCATGACCTGAAGCGTTTTAACTTTGGGTATATGCCTCATGATGTTATAGGGGCGGTTTTTGAAAAACTTATCCCCCAGCAGGAACGACACGCTTTAGGACAGTATTTTACACCGGAAAACCTGGTGGATTTCATTTTGGCTTTTTGTATTCGCCAGCGTGACGATAAGGTGCTTGACACAACCTGTGGTACAGGCACTTTTCTGCTTCGTGCCTATAATAAAAAAATGCGTCACCTGGGAATGGTAGAACACAAGCAATTATTGCCTCAAATATGGGGCGTTGATATTGCCCACTTTCCGGCAGAACTGGCAACTATCAATATTTTCCGCCAGAACCTGTCTGATTATGCTAATTTCCCACGCATTATCGTAAGGGATTTCTTCGAGGTAAAACCAGGGGATACCTTTGAATTTCCGCCGCCCAAAGCTGATTTGTCTTCCGGCTTTACAAAGGTTAAAGACCCTATGCCGCAATTCGATGCCGCTGTGGGTAATTTCCCGTTCATCCGTCAGGAGTTAATCGAAAAGAGTGTTCCGCACTACAAGGAAAAACTGGAAAACGTTATTAAAGAAGATTGGCTGGCAGATTACCCCAAAGCTTTTAATATTAAAGATTCTGATTGGCAGGCGTATAAAAAAGCTAAACAGGCAGGTCACCATACCGATTTATCTAATGTTGAGTTTAATTTATCTGGGCAAGCCGATATTTATGCCTATCTCTTTTTCCATACCGGACGCTTCGTTAAAGAAGGCGGACGAATGGGTTTTATCACCTCCAATTCGTGGCTGGATGTAGCTTACGGCTATGAAATGCAGAAATATATGGTGAATAACTTCAAGATAGTGGCAATTCTGGAATCCCGCTGTGAGCCTTGGTTCGAAGACGCCGCCGTCAATACCGTAGTTACCATACTGGAGAGGTGTTCGGATAAAAAAGAACTCGATAAGCATATAGTTAGCTTCGTTAAGGTAAAGAAAAAACTGGAGGAACTTTTCCCGTGGGATGCCAAGCTGGATGCTCAAAACCGCTGGATAGGTTTAGAAAAGCTGGCAAACAAGATTCAGGATGCCACTTACAGTGATAAGTGTTATGACATAAAAACAAATAAATGCGCCCTTGATGGCGTAGCCACAGTTGAAGACGATGATTTCCGTATTAGACTTGTTAAGCAGAGCGATTTAAAAGCCCAGCTTGATAAAGAGCAAAAAACCGCCAAGTGGGGACAGTATTTACGCGCCCCGCAGGTGTATTTTGATTTAATGGATGAATACAGAGACAAGTTTGTGCTTTTGAGAAAAGTTGCTGATATCAAAAGAGGGTTTACAACTGGTATCAATGAATTTTTCTACCTCACCGAAGATACGATTAAGCATTGGGGAATTGAAGAAGAGTTTTTAGCACCAGTCATTAAGTCCCCCAAAGATTCCACAAGCATATTAATTGATACGAATAAGCTAGAGTTAAAAGTATTTTTATGCAATAAAAGTAAACCGGAATTACGGAAAGAGAAAAAGCTAGGGGCACTTAAATATATCGAGTGGGGTGAAAAACAGACTGGTGAAAATGGACTCCTTTGGAAAAACCGTCCGTCGGTAGACAATAGAAAAACTGGCTGGTGGGTGTTACCAGAACCAGAACTTTCCAATATTTTCTGGTCGAAAGCTTACGATACCAAACTCATCCATCGTTATTGCAAAGAATCAAGTCTAGTAGATTGCAGAATGTACTTCATTAAAGAAAAACTTGATACAGACCAGCGATTACTTGCAGCTATGTTAAATAGTGCTATCGCTTTATTAAATCTTGAAATGATAGGGAGAGTAAACCTTGGGGAGGGAGCACTAGATGTTATGGTAGAAGATGTCTCCGAATATATGTATATTCCTAACCTAAGTATAATTTCAACAGACAATAAAATTAAATTATTAACTGTATTTGAGAAGTCATCTAAACGTCCTATCAAGTCCATATTTGAAGAAGTTAAAATGAAAGACCGCCAGAACCTGGATAGCCTGGTGCTGGAAGCAATGGGGCTTGACCCTGATAAATATCTCCAGCTCATCTATGACGGTTTAACCGAACTGGTAGATGAACGTATCGAGCTTGGTTCTATGCGTAAACAACATAACAAATCAAAGGTAGTAAATGATATTACCAAATTAACAGAACAGGTTAGAGATGAGTTAGTTCAAAGCGGTATTAAAAAGTTTCCCGATGACTTTTTAGCCAATAAACTAAAGCAACAGAATTGCACCAACGTATCAGTGCCAGACGTACCGTTAAAGCTGGGGCATTACTTTATGGGGCAGCAGGAGGTTGTCGGCGATGGTTTTAATTATCAGGCACGCAGCCTTGAAGCTGCCAAGTATATCGTTTATGCTCATAAATTCGGTGAATACATCGTTTGCTTGCCCAACGATGAAGTAGCCGTTACCAAAGTGGTAACTGAATATGAACAATATTTGAAAGAACTATTCAAGAAGCTGAATACTGATATATTAAACCGCACCTTTGACCATAAGCAGGCGGAGACTATAAGCAATCGGATTTTTCAGGAGTTGGGATTACCGTTGGTTAGCGGTTAAATACAATATAGAATTTGCTTTCTTCCAGAATAGCTAATTAGTTGTAAATCCAATCTTTAATTAAAGAAATATAGTCCTCATTCAATTGTGTACTAGCAATTACCCCGCTTTCATAAGAAACAAGGACAGCAGCAAATTTTGGCAGTTTAACCCAAGGTGGTAGTGCATGAGTATAACCATTGTAGCCTATGGAGTTTGTCTCATAGAGTGATTTCCCTTCAACAAATGTAACGGTAGCAATATTTTTACTTCTAGCATATTCCAAAGCGCCCGATTGAAATCCACAGGTAGAGAACATCATCGCTTTTTGTGCGTTGACA
>JAQTVR010000068.1 GCA_028706995.1 Dehalococcoidales bacterium | reverse complement strand
TGGTTGAAATTATCCCAGGCAAGGGCTCGGGGCAATTAAAAAAGCGCGTAATCCGTTTTCTGATGGAACCGGATATAAAAAAACTCTACCACCGGTTGGAGAAGGACGACAAGAACTTCGGCAGGATCTTCGTCCATTTTAAATATTAGGATAAGATAAGAATATATAAAAATTTCATTGACAGTTCTTATCAATAGGCAATGGTTATTCCGCTTCAATCCTTCGACAGGCACTCCCCCTGAGGGGGAATTCTCCCTTGAAAACTCAGAATTATAATAAAGGAATCGTCATGCTGGAGTTCATGACTTTACTATTCGAATATCTACTGCTCCAGCTTCAAGACATTCATAAACGCCTCTTTGGGAACCTCCACCTTGCCGATGTTCCTCATCTTCTTCTTGCCTTCTTTCTGCTTTTCCAGCAGTTTCCGCTTGCGTGTAATATCGCCGCCATAACATTTTGCCAGAACGTCTTTCCGCCTGGCAGCTATATCAGCCCGGGCTACGATACGGCTACCGACAGATGCCTGAAGCGGTACCTTAAAAAGCTGCGTTGGAATAACATCCTTAAGCTTCTCTACCATGGACTTGCCAATTTCGTGCGCCTTATCCGGCGGCACAACGCGGCTGAATGCATCTACTATTACTCCGTTAACCATGATATCCAGTTTTATAAGCCTTGTTTCCCTGTAGCCTACCACCTCATGGTCAAGGGATGCATAACCCCGGCTGCGGCTCTTCAACTGGTCGTAAAATGTTGTAAGCATCAAGCGCAACGGTATTTCATATTCCAACCGTACCCTCTGCCCCAGCGTATCCGGTGAATGAGATTGTCCTATGTATTCCGTATGCTTATATATTCCCTCGGATTGAGTTACCAGATCCATTATCGGCCCTATAAAACTCGATGGAGTGATAACCGATATCTTTACCCACGGCTCTTCTATAAGCTGAACCTCCGTCGGCTCCGGCAGGTCTGACGGGTTAACTACCATTAACTGTTTTCCATCGGTTCGGGTAACGATTAATTTAACACCGGGTACGGTAACTATCAGTGATAAATCGAATTCCCTTTCAAGCCGCTCGGAGATAATATCCATGTGTAGTAAACCGAGGAAACCGCAACGGAAGCCGTTGCCCAGAACAGGACTGTTCTCCGGTTCGAAAGAGAACGAGGCATCGTTGAGGCTGAGCTTCTCAATAGCCTCGCGAAGTTGCCCATGGTCTTCCGGCTGGGTAGTATAAATACCGGTAAATACTACCGGTTTTGCCGTTTTATAGCCGATGAGGGGTTCTGTTGCTCCATCGATAAGTGAGGTAACCGTATCTCCCACACGGCATTCCCCAACACTCTTTAAACCGGTGGCAATATATCCGATATCACCGGCAACCAGCACATCCGTCGGGCAAAACTTGGGATTGAAATAACCGATGCTTACTACCTCCAGTTCAGTCCCCTGCCCCATCAGGCGCAGTTTATCCCCTTTCCTGATACTACCGTCGGTAACACTGATATAAGCTACTACCCCCATATATGAATCATAATGAGAGTCGAAAATAAGCGCCCTTAACGGCAGGTTTATATCCCCTTTAGGAGGCGGGATCTTATTTACTATGGTTTCGAGAAGTTCCGACACTCCCTGCCCGGTCTTGGCACTGATATGAAGAACTTCTTCACTCTTGTAACCCAGTACACTCTCGATCTCTTCCAGTACCCTTTCCGGTTCGCTGTTGGGTAAATCGATCTTGTTTATTACCGGAATTACCTCAAGATTATGATCCATGGCAAAATAGACATTGGATATCGTCTGCGCCTGTATGCCCTGCGTGGCATCTATTACCAGTATGGCACCCTCGCAGGCTGCCAGTGTCCTGGATACCTCGTAAGAGAAATCAACGTGTCCCGGTGTATCGATAAGATTGAGCTCATACGTTATGTCATCTTTAGCTTTATAAAGCAGGCGTATAGCTTTGGCCTTTATGGTAATACCGCGCTCGCGCTCCAGATCCATGCTATCCATGATCTGTTCGCCGATCTTTTCACTCTTCATGGTGCCGGTCAGTTCAATAAGCCTATCGGCAAGCGTCGATTCGCCGTGGTCTATGTGCGCTATTATGCAAAAATTACGGGTTTTAGATTGTTTCATATCCCGGGTAAATTCTCCTGATTATATTATTTACTCTATTATACCCTGTCCGGCAAGAATCTCCAGAATACTTCATTTCCCAGCAACCTGCCTTTTGATGTGAGTCTCATATAGCCCTCGTCGAATTCAATAAGCTCATATTCCCTCAGTTCTTCAATGCGCTTGGTATAATTCTTCATTATATCGATACCGAATTGTTTTTCAAAGTCTTTAATATTTATTCCCCGGCATAGTCTCAGGCTCAATATAATGCTTTCAGCAATCTCAAGGTCAAAATTGATTTTTTCATCCACAATAAGAAGCGGTAAAACATTTTGCGATAAAGAGGCTGTGTATCTATCAATATCGTCTGTGTTGCCGGTACGCCGCCTCTCAATATAGGAGTGGGCAGCAACCCCAAGCCCCAGATATTCTGCACCCTGCCAGTAAACCAGGTTATGCCGGCATTCTTTACCAGGTTTTGACCAGTTAGATATTTCGTAATGGATATAACCATGATTTTGCAGTATATTCTCTGCCATCTGGTACTGGCTGGCTGTTACATCCAAGGAAATATCAGGCAATTTGCCCGCCTTTATTTCTTTGAACAAAGGCTCTTCCGGTTCAAGTGTTAAAGCATATTGAGAAATATGCTCAGGACTGAGTTGTATAGCCTCTTCAAGACTATCCCGCCATTCCTCGATAGTCTGTCCGGGTAATCCGTAAATCAGGTCGACATTCAAGTTATCGAAACCGGCGCTTCTTGCATCGGCCACTGCATCTCTGGCTTCCGCTGCATTATGAATACGTCCCAGCATAGTCAGTTCTGTATCGTTGAAACTCTGTATCCCCAAGCTCAAGCGATTGATACCCACTTTTTTGATAGCCGCAAGATATGCGGCGTTCACCGTCCCGGGATTAGCTTCTATGGTTATCTCAGCATTGTTTGCTACTAAATAATGCTTTTTGACAGATGATAGTATTTCGCTTAATTGCTCAGGCGAAAGCAGGCTGGGAGTTCCCCCTCCGAAATAGACGCTACCAATATTGCAAACGCAGGCACGTAATGAAAGTTCTTTTTTCAGCGCCTTAATATAGGACGGGAAATCGCTTTCTCGCGACCGGTATGATATAAAAGAACAGTACTTACATTTACGAAGGCAAAAAGGGATATGTATATAAAGCGCAATTATGTCAGACATACTACGATTTACAGGTAACACGGGCCTCCGTAAATTATTCCTGGTCTTTTCGCCTGTCCCTCAATCTTTGTGTATAATTCAACAGCTTCTTTCTTAACCTGATATTCTCGGGCGTTACCTCGACCAGCTCATCGTCGTTAATAAAATCGATAGCCTGTTCCAGGCTAAGAATTATCGGTGGCGTCAATTTTACAGCGATATCGGAGGTCGATGAACGTATATTTGTCTTTTTCTTCTCTTTACAAATGTTTATAGGCATATCCTGCATGCGCGGATTGATGCCCACTATCATACCTTCATAAACATTTGTATTTGGTTCGATAAAAGTCTCCCCGCGTTCCTGCGCATTAGCAATACCATAAGCCAGGGCAAGCCCTGCATCGGAAGCTACCAAAACACCGCTGCGGGAAGATGCGATCGGACCCTTCCACATCTCATATCCCAAAAAGATAGTGTTCATAACACCCTCGCCGCGGATAGCGGTAAGAAATGCCCCACGGAAACCTATCAGTCCTTTTGTGGGGATACGAAACTCAAGGCGGACATTACCGTCGCCATCGTTATACATATCGCTGAGTTGAGCCTGCCGGCTGCTCAATATCTCGGTCAATACACCGATATATTCGCTCCTTGTATTTATTATAAGAGATTCGACGGGTTCCATAAGCTTTCCGTTGACCATCCTGATGATGGCTTCCGGCTTGGATATCTCGAACTCATAACCCTCGCGGCGCATGGTTTCTATTAAAATAGCCAGGTGCAACTCTCCCCTTCCCTTTACAAGAAAGGTATCGGCACTATCCGTATCCTGCACCCGTAAGCTGAGATTGGTTTCCAATTCACGGTATAACCTATCTCTAAGTTGGCGCGTCGTGCAGTACTGTCCTTCACGGCCGCCAAAAGGCGATGTATTAACACCAAAGGTCATCTCTATGGTAGGTTCGCCTATCTCTATGCGCGGCAATGCTTCGGGGCTATCAGGATCAGCTATGGTATCACCTATACTGACCTTCTCAACCCCGGTTATTGCCACTATATCCCCGGCTTCAGCAACATCTACTTTTAACCTGGCTAAACCCATATAGGTAAATAATTCACTGACTTCATATTTTGAAGACTCACCATCTGCATTCAAACATACAACAAAATCGCGGGGTACAATTTTACCACGCCATATCCTGCCAATGGATATTTTGCCTTTATGGCTGTTGTAATCAAGGTTAGTGACCAGCATCTGGAATAGTCCGGCAGCAATCTGAGGTGGCGGCACCTTTTCCAGTATGCAATCGAGCAACGGGAATATGTTCTTCCCTTCATCACCCAACTCGGTTACTGCATAACCCTCCCTGGCGCTGGCATATAATATCGGGAAGTCCAGTTGGTCGTCGCGGGTAGCTAATTCAAGGAACAGGTCCTGTGTTAGTCTAACCACCTCATCTACGCGGGAATCTTTTCTATCCACTTTATTTATTACAACGATTGGTTTTAGACCCTTTCTCATCGCCTGCTGCAATACGAACTTCGTCTGCGGCATCGGCCCTTCGATGGAGTCTACCAATAACAAACAACCATCGGCCATGCTGATAACACGCTCCACTTCACCGCTGAAGTCGGCATGTCCCGGCGTATCGATGATATTTATTTTTACATCTTTATAAATTATAGCTGTGTTCTTCGCCATGATAGTAATACCCTTTTCCCTCTCCAGGGTATTACTATCCATAATACATTCGGCGACCCGCTGATTTACACGGAATATCTTACTCTGTTTTAACAGTGCATCCACCATAGTTGTCTTGCCATGATCGACGTGGGCTATAATAGCTATATTTCTGATATCGTTACGGTAATTCATATATATTCAGGTAAAATGCCTCCATCCGGTACTACTTAAAGATATTTATGTAATATTATATCTAATAAGTCATAAATTTTACAGACTCTTATCTTGTTTTAGCCACAGCTCTTCTTCTGTTATTGAAACGCTCGTTAGGGAAAGTTCGCCCTGCCATTTGTCGCGGGGAACAAACTCTTTCTTCTACCATCGGTAATACATTGTAATCAAAACCCTGAAGGGTTCGCCTCTCGATAGGTGTCTTCAGAATAATTTCGATTTCACGTACCATAGCTGTATCCGCACTTGTTACCAGTGTCAGAGCATCACCGTTATTATTGATACGCCCGGTCCTGCCGATACGATGTGTATAGTCATCGGTATTTTCCGGCATGTCGTAATTAATAACATGCGAGATACGTAAAATATCGATACCACGGGCAGCTATATCGGTAGCTACCAGTATTTTAACAGCGCCTGTGCGTAATCCATCGAGCGCTGCCTGCCGCCTGTATTGAGACAGGTTGCCATGCAGCGATGCCGCCTTAAAACCGGCGTCTTTCAGTTGTTTCCCCACGCGTTCGGCGCTATACTTGGTACGCGTAAAGACAATGGCTGATTCCATTTCTAACTGGTACAGTATCTCCATCAATAATGCTGTTTTAAGATGCCGTTTTACCGGATATAAAGCATGTGATACTGTTTCTACCGGAGCAGTGTTTCCGATCTGTATATTTACAGGCTCGGTCAGCATATCCTGCACCAGGCGGCGGATTTCCTTGGGCATAGTAGCTGAAAAAAGCAACGTCTGGTGTTTTTGCATGATACAATCAAGGATGCTCTTTATATTCGGCAAAAAGCCCATATCGAGCATTCTGTCCGCCTCGTCGATTACCAGCACCTCTATGTGGGTCAAATCTATAGTACCCCTCCAGATATGGTCCAGTAACCGCCCGGGGCAAGCTACGATAATTTCGGTTCCCGCACGTAATTTGCGTACCTGCTGCTCTATACTCACACCGCCATATATTGAAATGCTGCTTAATCCGGTTTTCCTACCCAGTTTATTTATTGCCTCGCAGGTTTGTTCCGCCAGTTCACGGGTAGGCGACATTATAAGAGCCCTGACGCAACGCCGTTTCCCGCTTATCCGTCTCTGCAATATCGGCAGCGCAAAAGCCGCCGTCTTTCCGGTTCCGGTTTGCGCAAGCCCCACTATATCGCGACCCTGACCAATCAGGGGTATAGATTTTATTTGTAT
>JAQTVR010000067.1 GCA_028706995.1 Dehalococcoidales bacterium | reverse complement strand
ACCACCCTTAACGTATCTTGAACCGATTACTATATCGGCACCATCGTTTATTGCTTCCAATAACGATGGAACGATCTCCGGCGGGTGCTGCAGATCTGCATCCATCACAACGATAGTATCTCCGGTGGTATGTTCAAAACCGTCAACGACCGCAGATGCCAGCCCCTTTTTATCACGGCGAACCACGATCTTGACCGGGAATTTTGCGGATAGCGATTTTACCAGTTCAGCGGTGCCATCATTGCTGTTATCGTCCATGATAACTATTTCGTATTGGTAACTGGTAAGAACTTTGCCGAGTCTCGTAACCAGCAATTGAATATTGTCCTTTTCTTTGTATGTAGGAATAACCAGCGAAATAGTTTTATTCATAGCAATCATTTTATACAGACGAAACCCGGAATATTTTGTTGTATTCTATCATAAACATATACGATATCAAACTGTAAAAAACCATAACTACAATCTGACAAACAAGCTAAATGTAGTAGCACTTCTCATGCTCTATTAATCCGGTACTTTACCAGGTTTTTTAATACCCAGTCCGCCCATTTATCTATACCATGGCCCCTGGTTCCGCTAATAGGGAACATCTCGACTCCCTGATTCATGCCGGTTACTGTTCGGGTAAAACTATCGATGTCGAAGTTTACATAAGGCATCAGATCCATCTTATTTATAACGCAGGCATTGGCGATAGTGAACATAAGTGGATACTTGTGCGGTTTATCCTCACCCTCGGGTGTGCTGGCGATAATTATTTTTTTATATTCTCCCAGGTCGAATTCCCCCGGACAAATAAGATTCCCTACATTTTCTATGAAGATAATATCCAGTTCGTCCAGGGGTAAATTTAAAAGAGCGGTGTGAATCATGCCGGCATCGAGGTGACAGCCGCCGTCGGTATTTATCTGGATCGCCGTAACACCGGACTCCATCAGTTTTACGGTATCTATGCTGGAAGCAACATCCCCTTCGATAACAGCCATGCGGGCTTTATCTTTAAGGGCTTCCGCAGTTCGCAGCATCAAGGTGGTTTTTCCGGCGCCCGGCGATGCCCAGACGTTAACCATCATTATTTTTTTTCCGGCGAGAAGTGTACGGTTCTGTTCTGCCATCTGGTCGTTGGCATCCAGTATATTCCTTAAGACCTTTATTTCCATTAATCCACCTCGATACTCTCTACATACAATTCCCTGCCGGAAATGATTTCCATTTCCATAGAGTGGCACTTATCGCACTCCCAGAAGATGCCCCCCGGTTTGAAGATATTACCGCACTTGCGACATTTCGCCCGGTTGGGCACTTTTCGGAAGTTTATTTTTGCACCTTCGGCGATTGTATCCCTGGTCATAAGTTCGAAATAGAACTCGACAGATTGATCTACGGCACCGGACATCTCGCCCAGCACTATGCTTACTGACGTCACTTTGGTGGCATTGGCTTTTCCGGCTTCTTCCAGGGTAATATCCACCAGACTGCGGGTAATAGTCATTTCATGCATATTTAACAAATCCTCGGCAGGGGTTCGCCGACCAGCATACCCACTATACGCGAGGTGCCGAGGGTTGTTTTCATCACAACCCTGCCGGCATACTTTTCCTCTATTGTGCCTATAATGGCGGCGTTATGACCGTATTTATTCTTCTTCATCTGCATAAGTATTGCCTCGGCGTCTTCTGCCTCTACGACAGCCACCAGTTTCCCTTCGTTGGCAATATATAACGGATCAAACCCCAGCATTTCGCAGGCGGCGGCAACCTCGCGCCGCACCGGGATCTTTTCTTCGTCAATTCGTATGCTTACCCCTGATTGCTCGGCGATTTCGTTAAGGGTGGTGGCAAGTCCGCCTCGAGTGGGGTCTCGCATGCAGTTTATTTTACTGCTCACCAGCATCATGTCGGCTACCAGTTTATTCAATGGCGCGCAATCGCTTTCCAGTTCAGTATCAAATGCAATCCCTTCGCGCTTGCTCAGTACGGCAATACCATGGTCACCTATCGTTCCGCTCAGTATAACTTTGTTGCCCGGTTTGGCGTTATGCCCGGATACACTTAGCTCTTCTGGAATGATACCGATGCCGGCAGTGTTAATGAATATCTTGTCGGCATTGCCGCGGTTTACCACCTTGGTATCCCCCGTAACTATCTTAACGCCCGCCTCATCAGCAGCTTTCCTGACGGAGTCTATAATCGTATCCAGGTCTTTAGTAGGGAAGCCCTCCTCGATGATAAGCGCTAGGCTGAGGTATAAAGGGGTAGCTCCCATAACCGAAAGGTCGTTTATAGTGCCGCAGACGGATAGCTTGCCGATATCTCCGCCGGGAAAAAATATGGGTTGCACTACATGGCTATCGGTAGTGAATGCTATTTTCCCGTTAGCAGTAAAGACAGCCGAATCGTCTAATATGTTCAGGATGGAGTTGCCAAGTACAGATATCAGGCTGTTATTGACGATGTCCCGGGATAGAGTCCCACCGCTGCCGTGAGCCAGTAGTATTTTATCAGTCATTGTTCTCTCCATAGTGATAATGGGCAGAGCAACTGCCCTCCGAGGATACCATGCAGGGACCTACCGGATTTAACGGAGTGCATATCTTTCGGAATAGCCTGCATTGTGAGGGAGTTTTAACACCTCTCAATACCTCTCCGCATATGCAGCCTTTCTGTATCCTGGTTGGTCCGGGGTCGAAGTCGAATTTAAGCTCAGCATCGTAAGCGGCAAATTCGGGCTTTAATTTCAAGCCGCTATCAGGAACATCACCCATGCCGCGCCAGCTGGTTAAAGACGGCTCGAACACCTGCTCCATTATCTTTTGAGCGGTCAGATTGCCTTCATACGTAACGCTGCGCCGATAGGCGATCTCTAATTTAGCTTCTCCTTTAGCCGCCTGCTCGGACAGCATATCTATACACTGTAGGATATCCAGCGGCTCGAAACCGGCAACCACGCAGGAAATACCGTAATCCCGTGGAATAAAATCCCATGCCTTAGCCCCTGTAACGGCGCTGACATGCCCCGGGCAGATAAGTCCCTGCAGGTTGACTTCGCCGGAGTCCAGCAGCGCCCGGATCACCGGCGGGCATATTTTATGCATCGAGAGTATATAATAATTCTTTAAACCCTCCTGTTTTGCCTGGAGAACGGAAGCGGCAACAGTCGGGGCGGTGGTTTCAAAACCCACGGCAATGAAAACTACCGGTTTCCCCGGATTGGTCCTGGCTATTTGCAGCGCATCCAGCGGTGAATAGACCACGCGTACATCGCTCCCGCTGGCTTTGGCTTCCTGCAGGTTGGAGCTACTGCCTGGAACGCGTATCATATCACCAAATGATGCAACAATAATCCCGGGTATCTTTGCCAGGGCGATGGCTTTATCCAGGTCCTCGTTGGCGGTAACGCAGACGGGGCAGCCCGGGCCTGATGTCAGCGTCAGGGTTGGCGGCAGCAACTGCCGCAGCCCGTTTTTCATTATAGCTACGGTATGGCTGCCGCAAAATTCCATGAAGCGCGCTTCTTTCGTGGCGTGGCGGTTAATGCTGTTTACCAGCCCTTGTGCCAGGTCAGACTGCCGAAAAGATGACAGTTCTTTCATCAGGAATTTATTCCTTCCGGTTCTACGCCCTTCGCTAATTCTTTAAATAATTCCAGCGTGGCTTCCGCTTCCTCTTGGTCGACTATAGAAATGGCATAGCCTGCATGAATCAAGACGTAATCACCCACTTTGGCTTCGGGGGTAAGCATAAGGCTTGCCTTGCGGGATATGCCGCCCACATCTACATTGGCTTCAAGTCCGTCTATCGCAATGATAAGCGAAGGAACTGCAACACACATTCTTCTTATCTCCTTATTTATCTTTTATATCGTTATAACCGGCAATTACCGCCTGTCCCAGGGCGATGCCGCCGTCGTTACACGGCACGACATGGTGGCTCAGAACTTTGAAACCATCGTTTTCTAAACCTTCTATCGCTATTTTAAGCAGCAGTCGGTTTTGAAAAACCCCGCCGCTCAAGGCGATTGTATTCACACCTGTTTTTAAGGCGATAGCTTTACAGGTTTTTATTATTATATCCGCTATCGTCCTGTGAAATCTTGCGGCAATGATCGAAGCAGGAATTTTCTCAGCGACATCTTCTATTACTGCTTTTATTAGTTCTCGAAGTCTGATAACTGTCATGCCATTTTCAGTCTCAGTACTGAACGGATAAATGTACTGCTTAATTATATCATTTATATCGTCCGGTGCCGACATTTCCAGTTCGATAGCCGCCTGGGCTTCGTACTTTGCTACTCCGCGTATTCCTGCTAAAGCTGAAACGGCATCGAATAGCCGCCCGGCGCTTGACGTAAGCGGGCAATTGAGCTTTATTTCCAGTTGCTTTTTTATGGTACTTACTTCAGTTTTGGATACACGGCTTAGAACCGGCAGTCTATCCAGCGGCGTCTTGGTACCCAGCAGTGTGAAAATATAGCTCAGAGCCATGCGGTAGGGTTTATGGATAGCCGCGGCTCCACCGGCCATGGGTATATATTCGAGATGAGCCAGTCGTTCGAAGCCTTTAAAATCGCCCATAAAGAACTCACCGCCCCACAAATTCCCGTCTGTTCCGTAGCCCGTACCGTCGAAAGCCACACCTATAACCGGTGTCTGTATACCGTTTTCTATCATGCAACCGGCTATATGGGCATGGTGGTGCTGTACGCCTATCGCTTTCAAGTTATTTTCGGTGGCATACCCCAACCCGTATTTTGTGGAGATATATTCCGGGTGCAGGTCATAAGCGATAATTTCAGGCTGGATACGAAAAAGGTTTTTGTAGAGTCCTATAGTATTTTCGAAGTGCTCCAGCGTTTCGGTGTTATCCATATCACCGATGTGCTGGCTGAGAAAAGCGTATTTATCCCTTGTTAAGCAAAAGGTATTTTTTTCTTCGCCGCCGCAGGCAAGTACCTGTTTTGCATCAAAAGGCAGCATTACCGGTGACGGGGCATAGCCGCGGGCGCGTCTTATTGCACGGGCTTCACCTTTTTCAACTAGATATACGCTGTCGTCATAGCGGGCATAAATACCCCGGTTATGCAGTATAAAGTAATCGGTTATATTATGGAGCCATTGTAATGCCTCTTCGTTATCCTTGCAGATGGGTTCTTCGCTCAGGTTGCCGCTGGTCATCACCAGCGGTCTATCGGTATAGCTTAACAGTATATGGTGCAGTGGGGTAGGGGGCAGCATAACCCCCAGGTATTTATTTCTTGCGGCAACGTCTATAGCTATATCGGAAGCGTCCTTACGTTTTTTGAGTAGAACGATAGGAGCCTGTGCCGAAGATAGCAGTTCTGCCTCCGCGTCCGATACTATACAGCGCTTTTTAATTTCCTCAATCGAAGACATCATCAGGGCAAAGGGTTTACCGGGACGTTTTTTCCTCTGGCGAAGTTTTTTTACCACATTGTCACTGGTAGCATCACAGGCCAGTTGAAAACCACCCATACCCTTGACGGCAATTATCTTGCCTTCCATAATTAATCGTGCAACCTGTTTCAGTATGTCAGGACTCTCGATGGTCTTCCCCGTATTATCCGCAAGCTGCAATTGCGGCCCGCAGTCGGGGCAGGCGTTGGGCTGCGCATGAAATCGTCGGTCAAGCGGGTCATCGTATTCCGCCTGGCATCTATGGCACATCTTAAAGGGTGACATAGTGGTTAGAGGCCTGTCATAAGGAATATCCTTTATGATGGTAAACCGGGGTCCGCAGTTGGTGCAGTTGGTAAATGGATAGAGATAACGCCTGTCATCGGTATCGAAAATCTCGTGCAGGCATTTATCACAGGTGGCAATATCCCCCGAAATCGGCTGGTATTCACCGGCTTTGGTTTTACTTTCCATGATTCTGAAACCGGTATCATTTACCGGAAGGATATTCATGGTGCTGATACTCTGTATATGAGATACCGGCGGGGCTTCGTTTTTTAGTGAATCAATAAACCTGTTTAAGTCAGTCTGCTGCCCTTCGATTTCGATGGCCACATTACCGGAGGTATTTCGCACCCAGCCGTTGAGGTTATATTTATACGCCAGGCGATATACAAAGGGACGGAAACCCACTCCCTGTACCACGCCGCTTACCTCAATCCTCATCCTGGCTATTAAATTGTCTTTTGGTGATGCGATTTCCATATCGTTAACTTTATAATAAGAAATAAATCTATTATATCATTACAAGTTTGTCAGATAAAGTGTGATATCGGATGTCAAAAATGTGGTATATATGAGCAAAAGTGCGTTTGGACAGGTCTTTTGACTTCAAAAAATCAGTGTGTTATTATTACGCGAGTTCTTATTAAATCTATAAGTATCTTAAGAATTTTTCAGGATTTATGACCGTAATAATTTGATATGAAAAAGGGTTAAATAGAGAATTCAATAAGG
>JAQTVR010000066.1 GCA_028706995.1 Dehalococcoidales bacterium | reverse complement strand
AATAGAGATATAGCCAGTAGTTTATATATATAATAAAGATTAGGCGAGCAAACTATATGGGGTGTTTAAGAGGGGCAAAGCCCCTCTTTTCTAATTCGCCTCCCCTTCTCTTGAATTCAAGAGAAGGGGAAAAAGGGATGAGGCCACTAATATCTGTTGCAGTACGGTATGGCATAGGGTAGAATTATGCAGGATATAGATATCCGGTTGGACCCATTCTGGATCCAACCACATAAGGAGGAGTAGAATGTCAGAACAAATTACGAACGAATTGCAAAAATTGTGCACAATCGCTACGGATATGTCGTTTACAGAAAAAATAAGACGTGAAGCCATCCAATCCATCGGTAACATAAGTAACCACGAAGCGCTTTTAGTGCTGCTCGATATTGCTGCCAATAAAAACCTTGCAATAAAAGATAGGGACTTAGCGCTTAAATACGCCCGGAATATTATAAAGAGAGATTGATAACCTTTTTATAATAACGTTATGTTAATAAAATCTGTTCTATGTTAGCTATAGTGGCATCAGGGAATGTAGAGGAGTTGTAAACTAAAATATGAGTGTTGGTATTGGCATTATCGGCCTGTCTGAAAGCGGTAGAACGACTATTTTTAATGCACTGACGAAAGGTAGCGCCGCAACAGGCAGCCATGCTCAAAAGATGCCCCATATAGGTATAACTAAAGTCCCGGATGCCCGGCTGACAAAACTTGCCGATATGTTCAACCCCAAGAAGATCGTTCCAGCGGAGATAAAATACCTGGATATCGGCGCTTCTATAAAAGGAATAGGCAAGGATGCCTCTATCAGCGGAGAGTATTTGACCCAGTTAAACAACGTGGATGCCCTTATTAACGTCGTACGCTCCTTTACCAATGATAGTATCCCCCACCCCTCCGGCAGCATCGACCCCGGCAGGGATATTAATAATATGAACATGGAACTGAGTTTTTCCGATTTAACCATAATAGAGCGTCGCATGGAAAAGATAATTAACTCTTTAAAAAGCGCCAAGGCGGATGAAAGACAGCAGTATAAGAACGAGCAGGAATTTTTAACTAAAATAAAGACCGAACTGGAAAAGGATATCCCTCTGAGAGAACAGAACCTGCCCGATGAGGAGAAGAAACTCATCGCCGGCTACCAGTTCCTGAGCGCTAAGCCTCTGCTTACCATAGTTAACATCGGTGAAGACCAGTTACCGGAAGTAAAGAAAATAGAAGAAGAGATGAATGCGAAGTTCGGCAGCCCTAACCATCATGTAATCGCCCTTTGCGGCAACCTTGAAATGGAGCTGGCCCAACTTGAAGATGAGGAATCTGCTGCCACCTTCCGAAGCGATTTTGGACTGACTGAACCCGGACTGGACAGGGCAATCAAACAGTCTTATGCCCTGTTGGGCTTAATATCCTTTCTGACCACCGGCGCCGATGAATGCAGGGCATGGCCTATCACAAGCGGCACTAACGCACAGAAAGCCGCCGGCAAGATCCACTCGGATATCGAGAGGGGATTCATACGTGCCGAAATCATCAGTTATGAAGACCTGGTACACTGCGGCAGTCTCGCCGAAGGCAAAAAACGCGGACTTCTGCGGCTGGAAGGCAAGACCTACATAGTCAAGGACGGGGACATAATTAATTTCCTGTTCAATGTATAAGCCGGTTATCCATAACCCATATACTAACACTGCCTTTTAATAGTATAGTCATTAATGCATAAAAAAGTTCAATCAGATATATTTTATAAATAAATTTTCCCCGGTTTATTCCTCTATCGCTATTGCTATATACCCTCTAAAAGGGTAAGATATTATTTAACTGTCTTCGATAAATAAAGGTCTTTCATTAAACGTAATAAGTACTAGAGGAAATTGTCATGTTTGGAGAATTAATTCATATCGGTTTCGGTAATATTCTGGCAATGAATCGTGTTATTGCCATTGCCTCGCCAAATTCCGCTCCTATAAAACGCATCATCCAGGAGGCGAGAAACAAAGGGCAACTCATTGATATGACCAGCGGTAGACGAACCAAGGCGGTGATCTTCGCCGATAATGGACATATAGTTCTGGCAGCTTTAGCCCCGGAGACTATCACAGGCAGGTTTCAGGTCAGCCGCGGGGGTTCAGTCATCAAACCAGAGCTAAGTGATGATAAAACCAAACTCTAATAACAAGGTTTTAATCCATACGACAAAAAAACCATTGCTTCTGGTTCTTTCCGGGCCTTCCGGAGCGGGCAAGGATGCCGTCTTGTACAGGTTAAAAGCAATACATTTCCCGGTGATGCATGTCGTAACCGCTACCACACGACCAAAGCGTCCCAACGAAAAAAACAACATCGATTATCATTTCGTCTCCAGGGAACAATTCCAGCAGTTGATCGACCGGAATGAACTTTTGGAGTGGGCAAACGTCTACGACAACTTTTACGGAGTCCCAAAGCAACCTGTAAGACAGGCGCTTGCCGAGGGAAAAGATACTATCATCAAGATAGATGTGCAGGGTGCCGCCACTATCAAAAAAAAATTGCCTCAAGCGGTTTTAATCTTCCTGGTCCCACAAACAATGAAGGAGCTTACAGATAGATTGACAAGACGCAACACAGAATCGGAAGAAAAACTGAGATTACGTATCGCTACTGCTGAAGAGGAAATGAAAAGAATTGAAATGTTCGACTATATAGCCATCAATGAACACGGGCAGATCGATCAGGTTGTCTCGGAAATAAAAGCCATAATCACCGCCGAAAAGATGCGCGTAACTTCCAGGGAATACAATATTTAGACTATTAGCCCTCTAGTAAACACAAAATGGATTATGCATTTTTAATGGCAACCCCTTCAAGAACATCCGCTACATCCTCACACCGATCGGTTGCGCTTTCCATGTGATTATATATCTCGCGCCATTTAATGATGTACTTGGTATCTGCACTATCGTCGAACAGCTCGCCCAGTGCTGCACGATAAATCGCATCGGCATTATTTTCAAGACGGTTAAGCTCTACACAGTGTTCTAAAATGTTTTTTAAATCCGAGCGTTTTACCAGGCACTGTACTGCTTTTTCTACTTCTATCGCCGCCTGTACGATTATCCTTGCCAGTTCATTAGCTCTATGGGTAGTTTTATCTATTTTATATATAGAAATAGATTCGGCAGTCGCATGTACGAAATCTGTAACATCATCCATTACGTGAGCCAGTTGTGATATATCTTCGCGATCGAACGGGGTAATAAAGGTGCGATAAAGCAGGGCAGCCACTTGATGAGTGATTGAGTCTCCCTCATGCTCTAATTCTGTGATATAAGCTACTTTTATATCTACGTTTTCCCAGTTATTTAGTAAATCCTCTAACGCCCTGGCAATTTTTACCATGTTAGAAGCACTCTGGATAAAAAGTCCAAAGAACTTATGTTCGCTTGGAACGAGTGATATTCTCCCCAAATAAAAACCTCTTTCACCAATATTTACGTATTTATTAGAGTTTATATAAATTACATGGTGATGTCAATACTTACTTGTAAATGAAGCTGATCCGTAATAACTATAAACCCGCAAAATTATGGTGTAGCTCCTTAAAACATTTCTTATTTTATGATCAAATATTGCTCCATTATAGGTGAAGCAAGGTAAAGAAAGTTGATTTCTAACTGAAAAGACTTCATATTACGCTGCTGCACTTTTATAGGTACTTAAGACCGCAAAGCCTCTTAATCTCACTTACAATAATTACAAAAATACTCTATTAGTGGGAAAAATTTAAAAAAGACGGTTCTCATTAATCTTGGTTGGTGATAGTTTCCGCTCTTTTACCCTTCGACAGGTTCAGGGTAAGTGAGAATAGGATTACGGAAGCCGCTCATGGTGAGCCTGTCGAACCATAGCGGCGGTGACTAGTTAAAAAGTATCTTAACAACCAGGGTTGATTAACAAGGTTATTTCTCTACTATTGACAGCCAGAAAACAAGAGCATAAAATGCAACAACTGGTAATACTAAGGTAACAGCCGATATAAACAGGGTGTAAAAGTAATGTATGTAATAATAGCCGGCGGCGGAATAATCGGTACGCATATAGCCTCTCTACTGACAGACGAGGGACACGAAGTAGTCGTACTCGAGCAATCTGAAGCAGCGCAAAAAAATATCAGGAGTCGGCTCGACGTTAAAACAATTGGCGGAAATGCAGCTACTCCCAAGATACTCAAGGAAGCCGAAGTAGAACGCGCCGACCTGGTTCTTGCCGTTACCAACAACGACGAAACAAACATGATAACCTGCTTCATGGCCAAGGAAATGGGAGCTGTAACTACTGCTGCCAGGATTCGTAACCCGGATTACTCGGGGTACTTTATTGCTCCGGCTAAATCAGCTTCCGCCCCGCGCAAAATAGTAAGGCCCAAGAGCCTGGGTATCGATGTTTTTATTAATCCCGAAGCCGAAGCTGCTACTGAAATAATGGATGTCCTTTCAAGTTTTTATTCAACTCCTGTCGAAAACTTCGCCAACGGGCTTGTCCAGATAAGAGAATTCAAGATTGAAGGGGAAGCACTGGCAGGTAAAAAACTCGGCGAAATAAATTTCCCCAAACCCTGTGTTATAGTCGCCATCATTCATAAAGGAGAGATTATTACCACTTCCAATGAAGTGATACTGAGCGAAGGGGACAGCCTGCACCTGGTAGCTTCCAGCGAATATATGCCCGAACTGGGTAAACTGTTCTCTCAACCTAAACGCCCTGCCAGAAAAGTCGTTATTTTCGGAGGAAGCCGGATTGGTATTTTAACCGCTTCGGGGCTGCAAAAACGCGGAGTCAAGGTTAAAATCATCGAGAGTGATGCCGCCCGCAGCCAGGAAATGACCACATTACTGGAAAAGGTAGACATCCTACTGGGAGATGGCACGGATCGTAATTTCTTGATTGAACAGGGTGTTCCCTCGGCGGATGCTTTCGTAGCTACCTCGGAAACAGATGAGTTAAATATTCTCTGTGCACTGCTTGCAAAAACGCTGGGAGTACCACGCGTTATGGTAGTATTAAGTAAACCGGGATACATTCCCTTGGCGGAAGCCATCGGCATCGATGTTGCCGCTGTACATACTATATTGACAGCTAATAAGATTACCCGTTTTGTCCTTCATGGTGGAGTTGTTTCAACTGCTCTGCTCGAAGGTCAGCAACTGGAAGCTATCGAATTCGTCACCAGTTCGCAAGCACCGATTGCCAATAAAAGAATATCCGACCTCGATTTCCCCAAAGAGGCCACGATCGGAGCCATAGTTCGCAATGAGACGATTATTATCCCGCCCTATGAAAGTGAAATTTTACCGGGAGACCACGTTATTATTATCACCACTCTTCCGGTTATTCATACCATAGAAAAGCTCTTTATGTAAGAAACCAGATGAGAATAAAGGCTGTTCTGCATTACCTCGGACTTATCATAACCCTTATAGGGGTGTCCATGCTCATACCGCTGGCATGGAGCGCTTTTTATGGTGAATCGAAGGCTGTTTTTGCCCTTGCCGTGTCTATGGCTGTCAGCCTGACAGCTGGTCTAATACTCTGGCGACTGATACCGATAACGGAAAAAAATATCAGCCGCAGGGAAGCCATATCCCTTGTCGCCTTTAGCTGGATTTGCGTTTCCCTGTTTGGGTCGCTGCCGTATTTGCTATCGGGGACTCTGCCTAATTTCATAGATGCCTTTTTCGAATCCGTATCCGGCTTTACCACTACAGGCGCTACGGTTATGACCAATATCGAAATCCACTCTCAGGGAATACTTCTGTGGCGTTCCCTCACCCAGTGGCTGGGCGGCATGGGTATTATTATGTTATTCGTAGCCTTGCTGCCGCTGTTGGGCATCGGCGCAGCCCGGCTGGCAGAAGCTGAATGGACCGGGGGACAGCAGGAAGAAAGACTGACGGTCCGCATGAGAGACACTGCCAAAGTCTTATGGCTCATATATCTGGGAATGACCATGCTGGAGTTTATCCTGCTCCGCCTTGCCGGACTATCTAATTTCGATTCCTTAGTCGTAACATTCAGTACCATATCTTCGGGAGGATTTGCTGCATATAACCTGAGTATCGCTGCATATAACAGTCTTATAGTCGAAGGGATTGTCCTATTTTTTATGATTGCCGCCGGTGTGAACTTCGGACTATATTATTACCTTCTTTGGAAACGTCAGCCGGGCCGGTTATTCAAAAATCCTGAGTTCAAATTCTACATTTTTCTGCTCGTCGGAGCCGCACTACTTATCAACATAGACCTGATAATCAATATGGGAATGTCGATCGGCGAAGCAATAAGATACGGGACATTCCAGGCCGCAGCCATAATGACCACTACAGGTTTTGCAGCCGCAGATTTTAATACATGGCCTCCATTATCAAGGGCTATTCTACTATTTTTAATGGTCATAGGTGCTTCAGCCGGCTCAACCTCCGGCGCATTTAAGGTCGTTAGAGTCCTTGCACTGGCTAAAT
>JAQTVR010000065.1 GCA_028706995.1 Dehalococcoidales bacterium | reverse complement strand
ATTTCCTGGAATTAAGAGTAGCGAGGTACCCGCATCCCTTGAAAACATAAGAAATGCTGCTAAGGACTGCATCAACAGGCTTTCTTCTATACCCAGAGGCTGTATCATCAATCGATTATTAATGAGGTCCTGATAAGCCTGTTGTGCAGTCTTTAACGAAACAACCATGTCGGTTGTTTCATATTCCGCATGATACCAGCCAACCTGTACTACTTCGCCACCATCACCAATTCTAACACTCAGTTTTTTGCCCGCCCCTGCTGCCGGGAAATCACCGATATCATAATCAAAGACAACCGCCAGATGGGCAACTCCATAGTAATAAGTACCCCCCGGCACAACCTTCTTAACCCGGATATCCGGAGTGAGAAGCCCCTTTTCTTCTAGGAATTTTATTGCAATATCTTCTGCTGTTTTATCATCAGGAAGAGATGGCTTTTCAGCCGGATATAGTTTTCCCCCAACATCTATATAATTATACGAAATGGCTCCCGTTCCGGTAAGTATCAACCTTTCACCGGTTTCATCGTTTTTTAGAGAATAGATGCCAGAACCATCGCTAAAATAATCTACTGAAAGTTTGGAAACTCCAAACTGATTACCAATAGTCAGGGCGTACTCTTCGGTAACGTCAGGATGTTTTATCCGGTATACCGGTACAGTATCAGGTGTATCAGGCAGAGAGGTATCGAGTTGGTAATTGTTGTTCATCCATCCCAATTGATTTGATGGCAGCTCCAATGGTTGTGAGCAACCGCTGTCCCCAAATATACTAACGGTCGTTAATACGGTAATTAATATTGCAGTAATATATCGTTTCAATTTATCACTCCTTTTATTTAGCTCGTCACCCTATTAAATAGTCGTAGCTGTAATAATCATCATCCGGGGTCATATCAGACAAGGTTCCTCCAGTCCCCCAGATATAGTCGGCCTCTTGATTTGCGGGGTTGTAATAACACATTTCTTCAAAAATAATTCTTAAATTCGTTCCAGACGGTTGTGTTTCTGCACATCCCAGGAACCATGCGTCTCCAACGCAATATCCATGTGTTAAGTAGTATGCTATCCAATACCCCGCATAAGTAGATCCGTTCATTGAGGTAGACGCCCCGCAAATCATATGGACTCCATCCAAAGCTTGGGCAAATTTGCCATTTGATTTCTGGTTATTATCAGAGGCAGCGTTATCTCCCATCAGTGTATTACAAGCAAAGAGCATTACCCATTCTAAATCGGTTTCTCCCCATTGTGCTTCCAGATAATCTACGGTACTGCTGTTGCCCCAAGGACTTTGATCGTTTACAAGCGGTATATAATCCTCACCGCCATGACCGCAAAAGAAGAATAGATCGACCCCGTCGGCACTCTGGCTGTCATTGTCAACAAATGGCCCCTCTTCATCAACATCACTGTAAATAAAATTCCGTTGCCATGGATAATAATTATCCAAATAATCCACGAAACCAACGGTTACATCTTCGGTTATGGGGACATCTGACCAAGGAATACCTAACCAGCATTGATAGTCCGCATTATAAATACCGCCGACTTCAATTAATCCGTCATCATCGGTAGCAAGCGCCAATACACTTTCACCCGCACTAATGGATAAAACGAGAGCCATGATTATTGAAAGGATTACCGTTCTTTTCTTATACATTCATCTTTACCTCGTTTGTTATTTTTACCTCAAGTTATTGTTACCCCATTTTGCCCTACCTTTTAAAAAAAGGATGGCCTCAATCATCCACTTGCCATACTCCATAAAGCTTGTTAATCTTCATAAACAGCCTTTCCTGATTACCCGTCTAATATAATAGACGGAATACAGGGGTAAAAAGTTCCGCTTTTCTTTAAAACCTCCATTTTTTGAATCGGGGTAACAGAGCCGAACTTTAAAGTGTTACAATAAAGAACATTAAAACAATTTTTAGCTTTAAATAAAATGAATGATGTAGAAGACGATAAACTTATTAGGCTCAGTCAGCAAGGAAGCGTGGAAGCATTCAACGCACTCATAGAACGATACCAAAAAGAAGCCTTAAATATAGCCTTTCGTATGCTGGGTAATTTGTTAGATGCGGAAGATGTTTGCCAGGTCTCATGGCTGTCAGCATGGAAATCTATTCGGAATTTTAGAGGAGGCAGCTTTCGGGCCTGGGAATTAAGTATCGTATCGAATGCCTGCCGGGATGAATTACGCAAACGTAAGCGAAAGCGAAACATGGAAACAAGTATTACCGATTGTTCATTACCATCTACAGATGGCTTTACAGATGACATAGTTTTGACACGGGAAAAGGTGGAGGCCGTTCAAAAAGCATTACTCCAGTTGCCGTACGAGCAACGCCTGGCTGTGATTTTACGTGTATATGGCGACTTGAATTATAAAGAAATATCCAAAGTGATGAAATGTCCTTTAGGTACCGTCAGGTCGAGATTGAATCGAGGATTATATTATTTAAGGGACCTTTTACGGGATGGAGAAAGTTTGTAAAAAGATGGTTTTGAAATTATACTCGAAATAGAAGTACAGGATCTAAGAAATGAAAACTTGGTTTAACCCCTTTATAAAATCAGAATGCTTGAGAACTAGAGCGCGTCTAACATCATATCTCGATTGCGAGCTTAGTGACAAGGAGCAACAGGAATTGAAATTACATCTCAAGTCCTGCCAGTCCTGTTGTGAAGAATACAACTCGCTCAGGCAGACGATAAGCCTTTTACAGCATATGCCGGAAATACGCTCTGAACATACTTTTAGAATAGATGAAAAGAATGTTACGAAGAAAACTTGCGATAGAAAGCTTTTAATCCTTTCTAGAACTGCGGCTGTGGTCGCCATTATTCTAGTATTAGTTTGTATCGGGGATTTAGGGCATTTATTTACGCCAACAGGAGATTCGCCGCTAGGAGGGCAATTCTGGTTAGTAAGAGGAGTTGAACTCGGATTACTTGTTGCTTTAATAGTATTGATAAGTTGCATCCTTGTTGAATTGCATAGACAACGGAAGAGATAGATTAAAATAGTGTGCTTCCATCTCTTAATGAAATTCTCCCTGATGCTTGCATCGGTGTGTCAAAATAAGGACGGTTACATTATGGTTTTTGGGATGTAAATATTAATCCGTCTATTCTACTCTTTTCGCCGCAAGCGGCGGAGGAATTAAACCCTAAAAGAGATTAATAAAGCCTTCCCCAAGGGGAAAATGCCATCCCGATAAATCGGGACGGCGGATGAGGGTAAAAATAGCTACTCTATTTTTGTCATCATCAATCTTTAACCAATCGAAGTTTTTAAGAGAGAATATCACCGTTGCCTGCGATTAGCGGTATGATATTAATAATTGCTTAGCTTTCCCTCTTCTGCTATGCTTTAGCCTGCAAGATGACTGAAACAGTGAATAATACCGTCCTTAAATCAGGTTCTTTCGGCAAGTGGGACTATCTGAAGATAACCATACTTGTTTTTGCCACCACTGGCTTATGGCAGTCGGTGCATTCCATCATCCTCCCTATCAGGATTCTCGACTTTGTGCCTGAATCCGAAAAGAATACATATCTCGGTTTACTTACCTTCTCCGGATTGATACTGGCGATGTTATTGCAGCCGGTATTCGGAGCGATAAGCGACAGTTCCGCTTTTCGCATGGGACGCCGCCGCCCGTTCATTATAATAGGAGTATTATGCATGCTCCTGTTTTTACCTGGTATCGGGCTTGCCGGCGGCTATGCCATTCTTTTTGCCGTATATTGCCTGATGCAGATAAGCAGCAATGCCGTGCAGGGAGCGCACCAGGGCTTCATTCCCGACCTGGTTCCCGAAGGAAAGAAAGGGGCGGCTTCGGGGGTGAAGAGCTTTATGGAGATGCTGGGCGGCGTTTCCCTTATATACATTATAAGTATATTTATGGGCAACTATTCTGCCGGTGGTGACAAGCAATGGCTGTGGTTATCCCTGGCAATTCCCGGAGCGGTTTTAATTATATGTATGCTGGCGACCGTTATTACGGTAAAGGAAGAACCGGGAGATAGAGGTAAGCATCTATCGATGTCGCAAATCGTGGCTAATACCTTTAAGATAGATATCAGGATGAATCGGGGGTTTATATGGTTTTTAGCCTCCAGGTTATGTGTATTTGCCGCCCTGGGAATTATTCAGCAGTTTGCCCTTTATTTTTTACGGGATGTGGTCGGGGTTGCCGACCCGGCGGCAGCCACCGCCAGGTTCACCATATTAGCTGTAACTGGCATGCTTATCGTCGTCTATCCTGCCGGCAGGTTATCCGATAAAATAGGGCGCAAGTCTATCGCCGTGACCTCTGCATTTATCGGGGCGGCCGGTATTCTCCTGATTATCGTCTCCAAGGAATACAGCGTTATATTGGCGGCTGCCGGTCTTATAGGAATAGCTCTCGGTGGTTTTACCAGCGCCAACTGGGCGATGGCATGCGATATGGTATGCAAAGGTGAAGAAGCCCGGTATCTTGGGATAGCAAATATGGCTACTGCCGGAGCCGGAGCACTGGCGCGGCTTATCGGTCCGGTTATCGATTTCTTTGAAAATCAGAGTACCGGGTCAGGATATCAGGTGATGTTAATAACCTGCCTCGCCTTATTTTTAATAGGGGCTTTAATACTTATACGAATGAAGGCTAAGGTTAATCAAGAAGCTTAATCAAGGAAGTCGATCAATGCATTCCATCCCAGAGCCCCCGCCCAGGCGACGCCGATATAAAGGATTGTTCTTCCCAGCCAGCAGGCAAGGAAGAATTTCCAAACAGGGAAGCGAAGCGCTCCAGCCATAGCGCCTACTATATCGAAAGCAAAAGGAAAGACAGAAAGCAGGAAAATAGCCGGTGAGCCCCATTTCGACAACCATTTTCCCAACATAATATACAGCCTGTTATTTTTTTGGGTAACAAGCGCCTGTCCGCTATAACCTGCCACATAACCTGTCATCTCGCCGATGGCGGCGCCCAGTCCTCCGACCAAGCCTACTATAGTTGCGGAAGGCAGGGTAGCACCCAGTGCTGCTATCACGACGAAGTTGCCGACAGGCAAGACGATGGACGCGTTCAGTATGATGCTGATCAGGAAAACACCGAGGTAACCATATCCCTCAAGCTGTTCGATCATATCCGGGTTATATTTGTAGAGAAGGAAAACTCCAACTACAATTCCAACGACAATAATCAGCATGAAGACAGGAAGGAGTCTGGTCTTTATCCAGGAAGCGTTACTCTTTGTAGATATTTCTTGTGGATTCTCAGGAGCATCATTCATATTGCTTGATATTCTATCATAATCTAATATAAAGAGTTAATATTTTAATAATTTAACATTTAGTATTATATTGACGATGTAAAAACAGCTTATATAATTATCTTTAATTGACAATCAAGCTACATTTGTATATCATTAGCGAATAGATGATTCATGCCAAGATATCTAATCTTTACTCCTCATTCTTCAACTTCAATAAGCAAGGGATAGGTTGCGTCTTGACAATTAACGCTGTTTATTAAATTAAAGGGGGTTTAAAAACATGAAACCGGGTCCATTAGAGATAGGGCTTATTCTGGTGATTATTCTTATTGTCTTCGGGGTTGGAAAACTTCCGCAGGTAGGTGCCGCCTTAGGTAAGAGTATGAATGCTTTCAAGAAGGGGACGAGGGGCGAAGATGAGGAGGCAGTTGCAGAGTTAGATAAGACTAAAAAGAAACAGAAGAAAAAGACTGCTAAAAGCAACAAGCCTAAACCTGAAGTTGAGCCAATAGAAAGTCCCAGGGGAGAGGCATAACCAATTTATATCCATATGAATCTCTTATAGTTATTTAAATCTCAAGTAATTTTACATAAATCCGAGCCTGATAAGATAATAAGATGTCCCCTTCCTCTTAATAAAGGGAAGGGGACATCTTACAAATGCCCGATACTTACCAAATGATAAGAATTGAGTTATCAGTGTGATATGATTGGTTCTCAAGTTCAGTTTAAAACCGGTAATACTTTGACGGAGGTAATCCTTAACAAATATCAGGGTTTTTCTTCTTGTCATATAAAGGGGAGAGAAAACAGTATATTGTATTCGATAGATATTTCAGCTATGTTGATTAATTCAGTACTATATACCCATAAAGGTGAACAATAATATGGGATTTTTTGATATGGGTTTTTTTGAAATACTGGTTGTAATGGTGGTGGCGCTTTTAGTCATCGGCCCCGATAAGTTGCCTGAATACGCACGCAAATTTGGCAAAATGGTGCGCGATCTTAAAAAAATGACTAATAATCTTACCGGTGAGATAACCAGGTCCCTGGATCTTGAGGGAGAAGTCGATGAATTAAAAAGGACGGCTCTGGGAATGAAGGGGTCGCTGGATGAGGAGTCACTGAAGATAAAGAAGGCGCTCGATCTGGAAGCCGATGAAATAGCCAGAACCGTGGACTTAGAAGTGGCCGGTGTCAAAAAGGCCATTAATGAAGGGACTGAAGACCTGGCGGCGATGCCGAAGACAGAATCCACTGAATTTAATAAAATAGAAACTCCCCCAGTGCCTGAAAATGCAGATTCGTTACAGAAAATAGAAGCCGCTCCTGCGGCAGATAAAACCGGTGCAGAAGAAGTAGGAAAGTAAA
>JAQTVR010000064.1 GCA_028706995.1 Dehalococcoidales bacterium | reverse complement strand
GCAACTGGAATGGGCTAAGGAGCAGGCTGAAGCACCGGATAAGGCACTACCGGTAATTTTTACGCCTAATGGAGTAGCCAGTTCGCTGATAGCACCGCTTGTATCGGCTTTTAACGTAAAAACAGTGCTCGAAGGAGCGTCGCCGATAGGCAATAGCCTCGGTAAATCAGTTTTCGATAGTAAATTCCGGCTTCTGGATGATACTACCGTCAATTACTGTCCCGGGAGCCGGCCTTTCGACGATGAGGGTGTTGCGAGCAGGCGAACAACCCTGGTAGAAAACGGCGTACCATCCAGTTTTTACTATGACCTGCAAACAGCGGCTTTAGCCAATACCCATAGCACCGGTAACGGCGAACGCCACGGCGGAGGACTCCCCTTCCCTTCCGCCGGTGTCTTTGTCATAAAACCCGGTGAGACCTCAGTTACAGATATGCTGGCGGATATAAAAGAGGGGCTGGTAATAGAATATCTTATGGGAGCCGAACAGGGAAATGTGTTGGGCGGCGATTTTGCCGGCAATGTCCTGTTGGGCTATAAAATAGAAAATGGTAAAATTACGGGCAGGGTAAAAAACACCATGGTTTCGGGTAATATTTATCAACTTTTAAAGGACATCGCCGCTATAGGAAACGATTCCAAATGGATAGGCGGCTCTTTTAATACGCCTTCGTTTTATTTTCCAAGCGTTTCTATATCATCCAAGAAATAAATGTGTTAATATGCCCCATAAACAGATATCTAAAGGAGGGGGATTAATTTAAATGATGACCGATCTTGTTAAAATAATTGCCAGGCCTAAGCTGAATACACCTAATATGCTGGCTGCCTGGCCAGGTATCAGCAATGTGGCAATGATAGTAGCCACTTACCTTGCCCGAAAACTGGAGGTCAAGGACCTGGCGGAAATCAGGCCGGCTAACTTTTTCGACCCCATCGGTGTCCTGGTTAGGGATAACCTGATTGAAGATCCTCAATTCCCGCAGAGCAGGTTTTACTACTGGAAGAATAAAAACGGAGGCAATGATATCATCCTCTTTATAGGCGAAGCGCAACCGGCTGCTAAGGGATATGACCTGGCAAACTGCGTTCTCGATGCGGCGGTAAGATTCAAAGCCAGGAGAATATTTACTTGCGCCGCAGCCCTTACCCGTATTCACCATACCGAGCAACCCAGGGTATGGGGAGTAGGCACCAATCAAAATCTGGCCCGGGAACTGGCAGGTTTAAATCTCCTTAAAGGCGGGAACCTCCAGATTTCAGGATTGAACGGATTACTGCTGGGAGTAGCTAAAGAAAGAGAAATGGATGGTGTTTGTTTACTTGGTGAAGTTCCCTCATATGCCTCCAGGCTTCAAAATCCGATGGCAGCACTGGCGATAATAAATGTACTCAAGGAGATGCTGTCCATAGATATTAATACCGAAGAACTCATGCATTTTGCCAATGAAGCCAGGGAGCAAATGAAACAGGTAGCTGCCGAAGCTATGGAAGAATACATAGATTACTTTACGGAACCTATCTGGCAGCACGATGAAGAAGAGGGAGATGAAGAACTGGACTGATATGTCTTCAATCCCATGGCTCGATATACGGAGACCTGAATGATAACCTGTAACAGGATAAGATTATGTAAAAAACAGTTGGGCGACGCCGCGAATGACTATGCATGGAAAACAGACCCTGAACTGACGAAACTGGACGCTACCCCACCGCTGGATATGACCTTTCCGGAATACCTGTTATTATATAAAAACGAATTATGCATGGCAGCGCCTAGCATGTATGAATTTTCCATTGAAACGCTAAGCGGCGAGCATATCGGTAACTGCGCCTATTATAATATAAACAAATTTAAAGCTGAAGCCGAGATAGGTATTTTGCTGGGAAATCGCCGGTACTGGAACAAGGGCTATGGTACCGAAGCGATAACCTCGCTATTAGATCATGTTTTTAATAAGCTTAAGTTAAAACGGGTTTACCTTAAATCACTGGACTTTAATAAGAGAGCACAGAATTGCTTTATCAAGTGCGGTTTTAGTCTGTATGGAAACAAGAACATCGACGGTTATAATTTCGTTTTAATGGAACTCCGACGCGAGAAATGGCAAATACACAGGATAAAAACAACCGAAATGGAATGTGAATCAATTCCTGGCGGGCAGGATCACCACAGCCGTCCCTGATAGAGTTTTTTCTTCTTTAGCATTCTCCGCCCATATTTTCAAGGCTACCAGGTGTTTATCGTTTTCTATATATTTACGGGTCACCGTTCCCCTGCATGTAATAGCCTCGCCGGGGAAGTTCATTCCGCGATAGTTTATGGAGAACTCTTTTAATATGCCCTCCTTCCCTATCCAATCCGTAATCATCTGCCCCAGGAAACATGCGGCAAGTTGCCCGTGCACAATGACACCGGGCAGCCCGTGAGCCAGTGCATAGTCTTTGTCATAGTGAATCGGATTATAATCGCCGGAAGCGCCCGCCCACATCACAAGCCCAGTGGTATCCGGGTGTTTTACCAGTGGCGTGATATTGGTGCACGGCACTATGTCTTCATAATATAACTGATTTCCCATGATTCCTATCCAGGTTAATAAAGAATTGCCATCTGGCGGCATAAAGCCACCGGTTCCTGTCGCTGATTACTGCATTTGATCTCAAAGGTCACGAACAGTGATTTGCCTTTTTCGCCCTCGCGCTCACGCACACCTGTAACGGTGGAGGTTACGGTTAAAGTATCCCCGGAGACAATAGATCGATAGCATTCTAGATTGGTGCTGCCGTGAAGTATAGTAAGCGTGGAATCCATGTTTAGCTCCTGTATCATACGGTCAAAACCCAGTATCAGGGGAAAGGTCGGCGGAGCAACGGCTTTATTATCATCGGACTGCCATTTCGCGTTGATATCGCCAACGGCGCATGTAAAACACTTGATCATCCCCTTCTCTATATCATATACAAGGGGAGTATCCGCAACACCGATACGCTTATTGATCTCTTCGATTTGCTGAGAAGTAACGGCCACAGAATACCTTTCATTTTAGAGTTAGGAGAGTCTATCCTAATATCACCAATATTGTCAAGAATTATGCTATAATGCAACCAATTTATAATGATGAGGGGGGGGAATGGTTATAGATAATCCCATTTACTTCAAAAAACCGGATGATAATTTCGCCATTCAGACCTTCGATATCACAAGGATATTCGGTAAACTGGTGGCGGTAAACGGCATCAATCTCAACATTAAAAAGGGCGAACTCTTTGCCCTGCTGGGGCCTAACGGCGCCGGCAAGACGACCATCATCAGCATGCTGTGCTGCCTGTTAAAACCCAGCAGCGGCACTGCCCTTGTCATGGGGCACGATATAAACAAAGACCCCTACAGGGTAAAGGCTACGCTTGGTATTTCACCGCAGGAGACTACCCTCTCCGACCACTTAAACCCCCTGGAAAACCTGGAACTGATAGGCAGCCTGCATAATATGAAACCCAAAGTCCTTAGAGAAAGGGCTAAAAAACTGCTGGAAACCATGGGCTTGGCCGAGAGAGCCAAGGACCAGGTACGCAAGTTCTCCGGCGGCATGAAACGCCGCTTGAATATCGCCATGGCTCTGATTAATGATCCCCCCATAATCATTTTGGATGAACCCACCCTCGGATTGGACCCGCAGTCCAGGCGCGTGGTTTGGAAATATATCGCTCGTCTCAAAAAGGATAAGACCATCCTGCTGACGACACACTATCTCGAAGAGGCGGATTTCCTGGCTGACCGCATCGGGATTATCGATGAAGGAAAACTGGTAGCGCTGGGCACCAGTAGAGATTTAAAGAATGACATGATAGATACACATACCATAGTTATCAAGGCCTGGAACCTCACACAGAAGACAATTATGGAAATGAAAGCTAAATATGAGGACGTCCAGATAAGCGACGGCACGATGACCATTACCGACAGACTGGCAGATTTCAGGAAGATCGTCGATTATTTGCACGCCGCCGGCACTATTATCCGCTCGGCGTATATAAGGGAACCTACCCTCGACGATGTCTTTATAAAGATTACCGGAAAGGAGTTAAGGGAATGAGATTCTGGAGTCTGTTTACCCGCAACATTAAGGAAACCTGCCGTGACGTAATGGCGCTGGCTTTCCTGTTAGCCTTTCCCCTGCTATTCATGCTTCTTTTCGGCGCTGCTTTCGGTGGCAGCAATTCTCCAAGTTATGCTGTCGGTGTTGTCGATAACGACCAGACAGAGGTATCGCAGGGCTTTATCAACAATGCGCTGTCGGAAGTGTCCGTTCTTCAAGTGAGCACTTATAATGACACCGATACCGCTCTGGAGAAGCTCAGGCTGGGAAACATTTCATCTTATATCGTCATTCCGCAGGGCTTTGGAGAACAGGTATCGCAGCTATGGCAGAGCAAACAGGGTAATATATCATTAGATATTACCTACGATGAAAGCAATTTGGCAGTATCGGAGCAGATTATATCAATCATTAACTCCGTCACCCGTTCCTTTGCCGGAATCGAGATACCCATAACCATAAACACAAATCCCATAAACATCGAATCCAGGATAACCAATATGGATTTTACCGCCCCGGGGATAATTATCTTCGGGCTTTTGATAATGATACCTACCGCCGGGCGTCTAATGCTGCACGATAAAGAAACCCATTTCCTGCATCGAATAATGACTACCCCCACCCACCCCTGGGAATTCCTTGCCGGCTATGCCAGCAGTATGGTTATTATCGCTATTATCCAGATAATAATCTTTATCCTGCTCGGCTGGATGTTCGGAATGGATATAATCGGCAGCATCTGGCTGGCATTCGCCATTTTCCTGCTGGCTGCTGTCTGTAGTATCGGCATCGGAATGGTAGTAGCTTCACTTTCTAAATCCGAGAACCAGGGTGAATCGCTGAGTTGGCTGTTCTCCATGCCGCTGGCCATCGTTTCAGGAGTCTGGTTTTCTATAGAGTTCCTGCCGCCGTACCTGCAGACCTTTGCCAACTTATTTCCCTATGCCCATGCCGTCAGCGCCGCACGTGCGGTTATCACCCGCGGTGTCGGGATGGAAGCCGTCAGCGGTGATGTATATTTCCTTATAGGATGGGCGGTTGTTGTATTTATAGTGGGAACTATCTTATTCCGCCGCACGATGAGAAGTTAACAGAATATAAAGTGACTATGAAAGCGATAGAATGGCTTAACGATAGAGTAAGGATAATCGACCAGGCACTTTTGCCCCTGGAAGAAAAGTATATCGAGCTTAAAGACTACCTCAGTGTAGCCAGGGCTATAAAAGACATGAACGTTCGCGGCGCTCCGGCTATCGGTGTGGCTGCAGCTTTCGGCATCGCACTTGGTGTAAAAGACAACAAGACCAGCGACTATAGCAAATTTCTTGTTGAATTTAATAAAGTTGCCGATACTATGGCAGCCACCCGTCCCACCGCCGTCAACCTCTTCAAGACAGTGGATCGCATGAAAAAGCTGGCAGCGACCATAGAGGACGTTCCCCAGCTTAAAAAATTGCTGGTAGACGAAGCCATTAAGATCCACATGGAAGAGATAGAATCTACACTTAAAATCAGCCGGTTCGGTTCCGAACTTATAAAAGACGGTTTTGCTATTTTAACCCACTGCAACGCCGGACCGCTGGCAACCGCCGGTTACGGCACGGCTCTCGGGATTATGATCTATGCACACGAACACGGCAAGAAGATAAGCGTCTTTGCCGATGAAACCCGACCACGCTGCCAGGGAGCAAAACTCACCGTCTGGGAACTGCAACAGGCAAATGTTCCCGTTAAACTCATCACCGACAATATGGCAGGGTATTTGATGCACAGCGGCAAGGTGAATTGTGTTATCGTCGGGGCAGACAGGATCGCCAGAAACGGTGACACGGCAAATAAGATAGGCACCTATTCAGTTGCCGTATTGGCTAAAGAGAATAACATCCCCTTCTACGTCGCCGCTCCCACCTCCACCATAGATACTTCGATTGCTACAGGAGATGAAATAATTATCGAGGAGCGCAATGCGGAAGAGGTAACGCACATTAACGGCGTGCGCATTGCCTCCGAAGGCACCGAAGTTATAAACCCCGCCTTCGATGTTACCCCCCACCGCTACATAACCGCCATAATTACCGAAAAGGGGATAATCAGGAAGCCTTATAAAGAAGGATTCGGAATATAAAATAAAGTAATCCCAGAAAACCGTTAGGGGAAGAGGCAAAAATGGATAAAGCAGAAGCCAAAGAGAAAATAGCCGAACTTGTTGCCAAATATAAAAAGCTCGGTGAAAAAGAAACCAAGGCTTTTAACGAGGCAAATACCAAGCAGGCTTTCATTTTACCCCTGTTCAAGGTTTTGGGTTGGGATATTTACGATACCAACGAAGTAGCATTGGAAGAAGCTGCATCAAGCGGGCGTGTGGATTTTGCTTTTAAAATTAACGGGGTAGCCAGGCTCTATACCGAGGCTAAAAAACTCGGAGTTGACTTAAACAATCCTGAGTTTATAAAACAGGCTGTTACCTATGCCTACAGCAAGGGTGTTACATGGGCAATATTAACCAACTTTACAGAAATTCGTCTTCTAAACGCCCAGAGGAGTCAACCTTTTATTACTCTTGGATATGACGATTATCTAAACAGCTTTGAAAAACT
>JAQTVR010000063.1 GCA_028706995.1 Dehalococcoidales bacterium | reverse complement strand
GACTATATTCTCGATTTTTCTTAGTGCTCCCAATGCCAGAGGTAAATATGAATAAACACCGGCAGTTAACTGGCGTATCATGCCGGAGCGAATCATCAACTGGTGGCTTATGGTATCGGCTTCCGCAGGAATCTCTCTTAGAGTTTTTCCGAATAATTGTGATAAGCGCATATAGTTCTACTTGAACTCCTTTTTAGAAATGACTATAAAAATAACAGCAATCACACCGATGACCTGGGATGGAACAATAGAGCACATAGCTCCGGCAAGAGCCAGCCCCCAGTTCCTTTTATTGACTGCGTACACACCGCCTATTATTGATACGACACTGATAATAAGCATCGGAATGGCAAACAGCCAAATTATGGTGATAGGTATGCCTATCTGTAAAAAACCCAGTGAAGACAACACTTCTCTTGCTATACTAGCGCCTAAAGTTACACTGAAGGCAACCAGGAATGCGGTGGCGATAAGCCCGATTAGACCGGAGGCAATATTAAGAATACCCCCTGCTACAGGCATCCAGTCGTATGAAGGCTGCTCGATTTTTTCTGCCGACTGCTCATCCATTTATTTTCCCCTGTATGCTACTAGATATGAATTAAACCACATTGACTCAAATTATGCCAGTCTTTTTGACAGGGGGATAAAAAAACCAATGGTGTAATTGCAATGACAATTTATGGTAGAGCCTTGCGGTTTATGAACTAAACAGGGAATTATTCGAGGCAAATCCCCTTTGATTCCCCTTTACAATTCGACTCTCATCCTAAAACTTTTCAACCTCTTGCATCAGAACTTCCACAAAGTCTTTTTCGTCCACAACGCCAACCTTTTCGCCTTTTTTGAATAAAATTCCTTTGCCTTTACCGCAGGCGATACCGATATCGGCATCTTTAGCTTCGCCGGGGCCATTGACAACGCATCCCATAATGGCAACCCTTATGGGTTTATTTATCTTCATCAATCTTTCTTCGATTTCTTTGACTATCTCTATCAAATTAACCTCGGTGCGTCCGCAGGTAGGACAACTGACAAGCACCGGGCTGCGCTGGCGTAGGTCCAGACTCTTTAATATCTCGTAGGCGGTAATAACTTCTTCAACTGGGTTGGTGGAGAGCGATACACGTATCGTATCCCCTATGCCCATATATAACAGCGGGCTGATACCGGCAACGCTGCGGATAATACCGCTTCTTAGAGGCCCCGATTCGGTGATGCCGATGTGAAGCGGATAGGGTATTTTATCAGCTATATCTCTATAGGCTTCAATGGTTGTCGGCACATCGAAAGCCTTAAGCGAAACCTTGATCAAGCCAAAATCCAAATCCTCAAGCAGTTTTATATATCCCATAGCTGCGGCGACCATCTTTTGAGCAGTGGTCAAATCAGGGTCGAGCTCTTGCGGCAGGCTGCCGGCATTGACACCGATACGGATGGGGATCTGTCTTTCTTTGGCTGCGCTGACAACGGCGGAGACCTTATCCGGCTCACTGATGTTCCCCGGGTTCAGTCTTAATCCATCTACTCCTGATTTAATTGCCGCCAGAGCCAGTTTGTAATCGAAGTGAATATCGGCAATAAGCGGTATTTTTATACCCTTTTTAATCGAGGCAAGAGCCTGGGCGGCTTCCATATCGGGAACAGCGGAGCGGATTATCTCACAGCCGCACTCTTCGAGCTCTTTAATCTGCCTGATGGTAGCAGATATATCTCTTGTATCCGTCTTTGTCATAGATTGAACTATAATTGGGGCATTACCGCCGATGGTTACATCCCCGACCTTTATGGCTTTTGAAACTCTGCGCTTATTCATTGTCATAAATTCTTATTCACCTATTATACGGGCAATATCCTGGAAGGTAATGACTATCATAAGCATAATTAATAGAGCAAAACCGATAAAATGCACCTTACCCTCGGTTTGCGGGGACGCTTTTTTACCGCCGCGGATCCATTCTAGTAACACAAAAACGATTCCGCCTCCATCGAGAGCCGGCAGCGGTAGGAGGTTTATTACGGCCAGGTTAAGACTGAAAAAGGCCGTCCACTGTAAAAGCGGGCTTATCCCTGCCCGGGCTATTTCTCCGGTAAGCTGAGCAATGCCGACAGGCCCTACCAGTTCACCGACAGAACCGGTGCAGATAAACAGGCTAAGAATCCCGTTTTTAAATAATAGCATTGTTTCAAATGCTGCTGTTGTTCCATTCTTGATGGCTACCCATAAATTATCACTCTGGGTCTCTACAACGGCATTCTCTGTTCTTAGAGAAAAACCGACAGAGCCTTCACCTTCAGGAGGGTTCCACCTGGGCGTTACCATCACTTCTTCGGTCGTGCCATCGCTGTGCTTTATCAATATAGGGATTTCATTTCCCAGGTACATCAATACATAACGGGGGACATCCCCGGTATTCCGTATTGCTTTCCCGTTCATTTCGAGGATTGTATCTCCAGCCTGAATGTTGGCTGCTTCCGCCGGAGAATTAGCTACTATTTCGGCAACGGTTACATTACCGGTTACGGTTTCATGAGGTAACATCAATGCAATAGCCAGTAACAGGAAAGGTAATATGAAGTTCATTATCGAGCCGGCGCTCAGCACCAGTAATCTTTTACCGGCGCTCTTGCTGGCAAGGCTTCTTTCTATCTGGGGGTCTTCTTCTCCTGCCATCTTGGTAAATCCGCCCAGCGGGACCAAGTTTAATGAATATTCGGTCTCACCGTGTTTGATAGCCAGTATTCTTGGTGGATAGCCTATTCCAAATTCTTCGACTTTTACCCCAAAGGCTTTGGCAGTGGCAAAATGCCCCAGTTCGTGAGCAATGACCACAATTGCCAGGACCAGGGAAAAAGACAATATTGTGATTATAACGTTAATACCCGGGATGATAAAATTAACGAAAACATTTAATTCGGCTACTATAACAGCAATAGCCATAAGCAGGAAAAAAACAAGGACAGCAATTATTGTAATTGTTTCCAGCGTTTTGTCCCTGTTAAAGAGTTTGAGCCTGTATAAGAACACGGCAATTGCCACAACCAAAAATAGAGCAAAGATAGCGATTAATACATTCATTCTTAATTGACTCCCGTAGCCAGTTCGAGGGCTTGGACCCTTGCCCATGAACCTACACTGTAAATATCTTCCAGTGTAGGTTGTTTTATATTCCGGTGCTGTTTCAGCACCTTTTCTATTAGTTTGGCGATACTGTTGAATTTAATTCGATGGGAAAGGAATAACTCCACAGCCACTTCATCAGCGGCACACAGCGCTACCGGGGCTGTTCCTCCCTCTTTTCCGGCTTCTATTGCCAGCCTGAGGCAGGGGAATGTGTCTAAGTCCGGTTGTTCGAAATCCAGCTTTACCAGTGCATTCCAGTCGAGCCGTGGAATCTCCTGGTTATCGATACGTTCGGGATAGGTAAGCGCATACTGGATGGGCAGGCGCATATCAGGGTAGCCTAGCTGAGCTTTAATCGAACCATCGGGAAACTCGATCATAGAATGAATTATGCTCTGCGGATGAATTATCACTCTTATATTTTCATATGGCATACCGAACAGCCAGTGCGCTTCGATAACCTCAAGACCTTTATTTAGAAGCGTCGCCGAATCGATGGTAACCTTTCTCCCCATCTTCCACGAAGGGTGCTTCAGAGCCTGCTCCGGCGTAACTTCATCAAGCCGACTTTTTAGATAGCCGCGAAATGGACCGCCCGAAGCGGTCAGGATAATCCGGGCGCACTTTTTACTTTCGCCCTCGAAACATTGCCATATAGCGCTGTGTTCGCTATCCACAGGTATAATCGTAGCGTTATTTAAGGCAGCTTCCTCCATGATAATTTTACCGGCAGACACCAGTGATTCTTTATTAGATAGGGCAACTTTTTTACCGGCTTTTACGGCAGCCAGCGTTGGGCTTAAACCGGATCCTCCGGGTGTGGCGACGACAACGATATCGACATCAGACAATGAAACCATTTCTTCCATATTAATAAAACGTTGATTTTTATATTTTGTTTTGTCTGCGCCACAATAATAAATATATTCAGGCTTGAACTCTTCAATCTGCTTATTAAGCAACTGGATATTATTACCGGCTGCTAAGCCCGTTATCTTGAATCTATCGGGAAGGGAGCGAACGACATCGAGAGTCTGCTTCCCGATAGAACCGGTAGAGCCAAGAACCGCCAGTCTTTTTATTGAATCGCCCATATTATTAATATCATACAACAATTACGGGGTAGAGGCTATTAAAAAAATAGAGGGGAAGGTTTAGTATTGAAATGAGGTATTATTCGGCGGGTAAGCCAAACAATATTACATAATAATAGACGATAACGCCGGCAAATACCAGGCTGTCGATGCGGTCGAGGAAACCGCCATGCCCCGGCAGGGAATTACCGGAGTCTTTTATTCCCATATTGCGTTTAAAAAGCGATTCGAACAAGTCACCGACCTGTGCGAAGATGCTGACTACAATTGCCAGTATTATGGCATAACCGTAGTTTATGGGGATATCGGATAGCCAGACTATCAGTAGGCTTATTACGATAGCCCCGAAAATTCCACCGGCGGCCCCTTCCTGTGTCTTTCTGGGGCTGATAGTGGGGGACAACGGGTGTTTCCCCCAGGTTTTACCTATGAAGAATGCAAAAGTATCCGAGGCAAAGGTAACAAAGCAGGCATATAATACCCATTCGCGTCCGAAGTCCAGTCGCAGGGCTACAAAATAGCTCAAAAGCCAGCCGATGTAGAGAATGCCGGTTAGAGTCCATACCCAGCTTAAGAAGGCATCCTCCTTATGCTGCCGCAATAAGAGCCAGATAGGGGGTATTACTATTGTGCCAGTTAAGAGTATGGGTATGATGTAAGCATAGTCGAAGTGAGGGCTGACTATAAACAATATTGTCCAGATAATACCGAATGCTGTAAGCGGCACGATTTTCGGATTGGACGTAGAGACAATTTTATAAAATTCCAGTGCCGCAAGCCCTCCCCAGACAGCAATAAAGATTGTCAGCCATGGCAGCGGCTGGTCGAACCAGATAGCGGCTACAAGTACCAGCAACAGGCAGAAAGCGGTTATAATTCTCTTCTTTAACATATTACAAACCGCCGAAACGCCTTTGCCGTTGGCTGTATGATATAAGGGCTTTTTCTATTTCCTTAGCGTTGAAATCAGGCCACAGCACATCGGTAAAGTAGAATTCGCTGTATGCCGATTGCCATAAAAGAAAATTACTTATGCGCAAGTCACCGCCGGTGCGTACAACTAGATCTACTTCAGGTAAGTCGACTGTATAAAGATAATTATTGAATAAATTCTCATCTATATCTTTGGCTTCGATCCTATCGGTGATAATACTGCGCACTGCATCCAGTATCTCCGTACGCCCGCCGTAATCGAAAGCGAGGCTCAAGGTCATTTCAGTGTTATTTTTGGTAAGTTCTATCGCATTTTCTATCGAAACCCTGAGATTCTCCGGTAATCTTTCCAGATGCCCTATGTGGTGTATTTTTACTCCGTTTTCATGCAATTTCGGAGCTTCTTTGTCTATCGATCTGCCCAGTATACCCAGTATACCGTTGACTTCGTCTTTAGGGCGGTTCCAGTTTTCAGTAGAAAAAGTATACAGGGTAACGAATTTAATGCCGTATTTACCGATGGTCTTAACGAGAGAACGGGTAGTACTCATGCCGGCACGATGTCCGGCAAGCCTGGGCAGGTTGCGCTGTTTAGCCCATCTGCCGTTTCCATCCATTATCAAGGCTATGTGTTTGGGGAGTGGCGCAATCTTTTTTATCATTGGTAAATAAAATACCTCTATATAATCGCCGGGTTTCTTAAATCTCAGCCTGAAATATAGAGGTATTATACACTAAACTAAAAATATTTCGAAATGCAGTTTAGTCTTTTAGACTTCCATCAAATCTTTTTCTTTATCCTGCCGGGCATCATCGGCAAGGTTTATAAAACTATCGGTGAGCCTCTGGATCTTATCCTGTGTGCGTTTATGTTCATCCTGGGAGATTTCCTTATCCTTTTCCAGTTTTTTAAACTCTTCAGCCGTGTCGCGCCGTATATTACGTATCACGATCTTGCACTCTTCGACTCTTGCCTTGACTATCTTGATAAGCTCCTGACGTCTTTCATTGGATAACGGGGGGACGTTCAGGCGTATCACGACACCATCATTGCTGGGGGTCAATCCAAGGTTAGATTTGAGTATGGCTTTTTCTATAGCTTTCAGAGACCCCGGGTCCCAGGGCTGGATTATCAGCAGGTTGGCTCCGGAAGTGGATATTCCGGCTATATGGTTGATTGGCATGATAGTATCGGCATATTCTACCTTGACATGTTCTACCATTGCAGGAGTAGCCCTACCTGTACGAATGCCGACAAGGTCTCTCTTAAGCGCATCTACTGAAGCCTGCATTTTTTGGTCCATCGTGAGTAAAATTTTTTCAATCATATCATTACCCATCATTTATTAAAGTACCAATATGTTCACCCATTACCAGCCGTTCTAGGCTATTAGGGGCTTGAAGGTCGAAAACGATAATCGGCAAACCGTTTTCCAAGCATAGTGAAAGTGCGGTAGAATCCATTACCTGTAAGCGTTTATTGAGGACATCCAGGTAAGTTAAATGCTCGAATTTTTTTGCGGTTGGTTCCTTGCGCGGGTCGGCGCTATAAACCCCGTCGACACAGTTTTTACTCATTAGCAGGACTTCGGCTTCGATCTCTATAGCTCTTAAAGCGGCGGCGGTATCGGTGGTCATATAGGGATTACCGGTCCCTCCGGCAAGTATAACTACCCTGCCTTTTTCAAGATGGCGTATAGCACGTCTCATAAGATAAGGTTCGGCGACCTGTTCGATAACGATAGCTGATAGTGTCCTGGTGACTATTCCCTGTTTTTCA
>JAQTVR010000062.1 GCA_028706995.1 Dehalococcoidales bacterium | reverse complement strand
CTATATGCGCCTATCACAATTATTCGGAAAAACACAAAGAGAGATTCCGGCGGAAGCCGATACCATAAGCCACCAGTTGATGATTCGCTCCGGCATGATACGCCAGTTAACTGCCGGTGTTTATTCATATTTACCTCTGGCATTGGGAGCACTAAGAAAAATCGAGAATATAGTCCGTGATGAGATGGATAAAGCCGGTGGACAGGAAGTGTGTATGCCTGTTCTACAACCAATCGAATTGTGGGAAAGATCCGGCAGGGGTGTCAGCTTCGGAAAGAATCTTTTCAGACTATTTGACCGCAAGGAACGCGAGCTGGCGCTTGGTCCAACTCATGAAGAAGTTGTCACCGACCTTGTCAGCCACAGCGTGCAAAGCTACCGTGATTTGCCCCTGCTCTTATATCAGATCCAGACCAAGTTTCGTGACGAACCCCGTCCCCGTGGTGGATTGGTACGCGTTCGGGAGTTCGTTATGAAAGACCTTTACAGCTTCGACATAAATGCAGAAGAGCTGGATAAAAGCTATCAGAAAATGCTCGTTGCCTATAAGAATATATATGCAAGATGCGGATTGCCTGTAATAATTATCGAAGCCGATAGCGGCGCCATCGGCGGCAAGGATTCCAATGAGTTTATGGCTGTTTCATCCATGGGTGAAGACGAGATCATCTATTGTGAAAAATGCGGCAACGCTGCCAATGCCGAAAAAGCAAAGAGTATAAAGAAAAAGGCTAATGATAGCAGCCCCCTGCCGATGGAAGAGGTGGCTACACCCGGGTATAAAACCATCGAAGAAGTATCTGGCTTTTTGAAGATATCAGCTATCGATACGCTAAAAGCCGTTTTCTATATGGCCGATGGCGAATTCATTTTCGTTACTATCCGTGGTGATCTCGAAATAAATGAAGTTAAGCTCAAGAACCTGCTCCAAGCTACTGATTTGAGACTTGCAACCGAAACCGAGGTTTCAGCTGCCGGAATAGTTGCCGGCTCGGCTTCTGCAGTAGGATTGAAAGGCATTAAAATAGTTGCCGATGAATCGGTAACTTCCGGCACCAATTTTGTTGCCGGTGCTAATAAAGCCGATACTCATCTTAGAAATGTCAATTATATAAGGGATTTTAAGGCTGATATTATCGGCGACATTGCACTTTCCTGTGCCGGGGACCTGTGTATAAAATGTGACGGAACATTATCTGCAACAAGAGGTGTCGAGGTCGGTCATGTCTTCAAACTCGGGACTTTCTTAAGTGAAAAAATGGGCGCTTATTTCATAGACGCCAATGGCGAATCCAAGCCTATCGTAATGGGTTGCTATGGTATCGGTATCGGCAGATTGATGGCAGCCATTATCGAAATGCATAAAGATGAAAAGGGCATTATCTGGCCGCTTGCGGTTGCCCCCTACCAGGTATATCTCTGCCCGCTGTTTTTAGAAAATCAACTGGTTGCGGAGAAAGCCGAAAGCCTCTACAAGGAACTGGAAGCGCAGGGATTGGAAGTTCTCTACGATGACCGCAATGAATCCACAGGCGTTAAATTCAACGATGCCGATTTACTGGGGATTCCCCTTCGTGTAACCATCAGCCCGCGCTCACTGGAAAAAAGCAACATCGAAATAAAATGGCGCTCCGATAAGAAAGCCGAACTGGTGCCTGTAGAGGAAGCAGACAAGAAGATTAAAGAGCTTTTGGATAGTAAATAATAGCTGTAATGTTGCTTCTTAGTTAATCACCGCCGTTTAGATTTGACAAGCTCACCCTTCGATATACTCAGAGGGCAAGGCCAAATACAGTTATTGCGAGAAAGGAGCCATCAGGCGACTGACGAAGCAATCTCTGCCATTAGATATTATATAACCGACACATTTACCTATTAGAATCATAGAGATTGCTTCACTTTCCTTCGGAAAGATTCGCAATGACAACTCAAATAGAGGAAACTATCAACGGCAATGACAAGTAAGAACTGAACTAAGCTCTTAGCGTGGCGCCCAGCTTATCCTTAAGCCTGATTAATATCTGTTCAAAGACTTTGTCTACTTCTATATCGGTAAGAGTATGCTCTGCCGACTGGAAGTTAAGCCTGTAAGCCAGTGACTTCTTACCTGGAGACACCTGTTTTCCGCTATATACATCGAACAGAGTTATCTCATTGACCAGTGTGAATTTGCTTATTATGTCAACAATCTGCTGGTGAGTCACGTTAATATCAAGCACTAAAGCTATATCTCTTACAACCGACGGAAAACGCGCTATCGCATGGTAACCATTACGCTGCAAGGTAGATGGTAAAAGACCAGTAACATTTATCTCGAATAAATATACTATATCTGAAATATCGAAAGCGATAGCCACTTTAGGATGCAGCTCACCGATAACACCCATTTTTTTGCCAGTGACAATAATCTCTGCCTGCCTGCCGGGACGCAATCCATCATCGTTAGATTCGCGGAAATCGGATTTAACACCCAGCGATGCCATAATGATCTCTACCACCCCCTTAACAGTAAAGAAATCGAAGGGCGGCGTATGCACCGGCCAGGCTTTTTCCTCTTCCGGGTTATGCATCAAACCGCATAAGATCTCCTGTTCTTCGGGCAGATCGTTATCACGAGGCAGATAAATGCGACTGAGTTCGAAGAGCCTTATCGGCCCTTCTTCATGCCTAAGGTTGGATTCCAATACCGATAAGAGCCCGCTTCTGAGATTCGTACGAAGATATTCCTGGTCGGAACTCATGGCATTAGAAAGCTTAACCGGTTCCCTGTCAAGTGAGCCAGAGGCAAATGCTTTCTCCAGCATTTCCCTGCTGGTTAACGAATAGGTAATAATCTCCTGGAAACCAAAACCTACAAAATTTTGTTTTATCTTACTCTTTAAGGTCATCAACTGGTTCGGCTCCTGGTGAGCAATTGCGCCGCTAAGTAGAGTCGTTGGGATATTTTCATAGCCGATTATGCGGGCGACCTCCTCGACCAGGTCGATTTCTATATTAATATCGCTTCGCCAGTAAGCTGGCGTCACTAAAAACTCTTTATCTTGAGGAAAGACCGCTACCTTGAAACCCAGAGAAGTCAGCGTCTCTTCCACCTGCTCCATTCCAAACTCTATCCCGAGAATGCGTTCGATTTCACTGGAATGCAGACGGATAGCCTTAAGTTCCTTCTTCTGTGGATAGATATCCATAATACCCTTTGCGGCTTTGCCCCCGGCAAGCTGCAATATGAGTTGAGTTGCCCGTTTTACCGCAGGAATAGTTAAATCGGGGCGGATACCTCTCTCGAAGCGCATGCTGGCTTCGCTGATCAGTTTCAAACCATGGCTGGTATAGTGAATGCTGGCAGCATTAAAATTAGCCGATTCCAGCAGAATAGAGGTGGTATTTTCGGTGATTTCACTGTTGGCACCACCCATAACACCGGCAATAGCCACGGCTTTTTCGCCATCGGTTATAACAAGCGTCTTATCGCTCAGTTTACGTTCGACATCATCCAGCGTTTGCATAATCTCGCCGTTTCCAGCCCGGCGAACGACAATCTTTCTGGTCTTGATTTTATCGTAATCGAAACTGTGAAGAGGCTGGCCGTACTCGAACATTACGTAATTTGTAACATCCACTATATTACTTATAGGACGCAACCCGCAGGCAATCAAGCGCTGCTTCAGCCATTCTGGCGATTCACCTATCTTTATGCCGGTAATCAAACTGGCACAATAACGAGGACATAGATCCGAATCGACAATTTCGATGCTGATATGTTTTTCTATCGAATCCCCTGTTTCTTCATAAGTAGACGGGGGAATATTAACCTTGTTATCGGTAAGCGCTGCAACTTCCCAGGCGACACCGATAACAGAAAGCAGATCAGGACGATTGGGAGTCACTTCGATGTCAAGGACAATATCGGATAGAAACTCGGCCAGTGGCTTACCCAGCGGCGCTTCAGGGGGCAATACAATTATTCCCTCATGATTTTTAGATATCCCAAGCTCCATCTCGGAGCAGACCATGCCGCAGGATTCAACACCACGAATCTTTGCCGGTTTTAAAATAGATTTCTCACCGGTATGCCCATCTGTAAGATTAGCGCCGACATCGGCAAAAACTATCTTATCGCCAATCTGGAGATTGGGCGCACCGCAGACAACAGTCTGCCTGCCGGTTCCTGTATCTACAGTCGCCAGCCTCAAGCGGTCGGCATTGGGATGGGGATCTATGGATGCTATCTGCCCGATGACCACTCCCTCCCAGCTTTCACCGATATACTTCAAGCCGGTTTCCGTGCCAGCCATCGTCAATCGATGGGCAAGCTCTTTCGGTGATAATGAAATATCAATATAATCTTTAAGCCACTTAATAGGTACTTTCATAATTTTTTAAAACTGCCTCAAAAATCTAAGGTCTCCGCCATAAAACAGGCGTATATCGTCTATGCCGTAACGCAGCATAGGCACGCGCTCGATGCCCATGCCGAAGGCAAACCCGGAGTATACCGACGGATCGATACCCACTCTCTCCAGCACTCTCGGGTGTACCATGCCGGCGCCCAGTATCTCGATCCATCCGCTGTTGCTGCACAGGCGGCAACCGTTTCCCTTGCAAACGGCGCACTCGATAGACATCTCGACACCGGGTTCGACGAAGGGGAAGAAATCACAGCGGAAACGTGCTTTTCTATCCGAGCTGAAGTAACGGCGGGCAAAGTCATATAAGGTGCCTTTAAGGTCTGCCAGCGTAATGCCCCTATCCACCGCCAGTCCTTCTATTTGAGTAAACATAGGAATATGTGTAGCATCGATAGCTTCGTAGCGGTAAACCTTGCCCGGCACTACAATTCTTACCGGCGGCTTTATCTTTTCCATGACGCGTATCTGCATCGGCGAGGTATGAGTGCGTAGAAGCATCGGCCTTTCGCCCTTCTCGTTCTCATAATCCACCCACAGGGTTTGCATATTATCCCTTGCAGGGTGTTCTTTCGGAATATTCAACATGTCGAAGTTGTAATAATCCCATTCTACTTCGGGTCCTTCTACCACCTGAAAGCCCATAGAAACGAATATCTGGCTCATTTCGGTAATAACCTGTGTAATGGGATGTAAACGACCGACAGGCGGCGTACGCCCCGGGAGAGATATATCAAGGGGAGCTTCTCCTGCCGGTTGATCTATCTTTTCTCCCAGAACCTGCTCTTTCCCCTTTAAAGCAACGTCCAGGTCGAGTTTAAGGCTATTAGCACCGGCTCCAACCGTCTTTTTTTCTTCGATGGATAATCCGGCTAAGCCGCGCAGTACCTCATTGAGCTTGCTTTTCTTTCCCATATACTGGACTCTCCATGATTCCAGCTTTTTGCTGTCATCGATGGAATTAAGTTCAGCCAGGGCTTCTGCTTTTAACTCTTCAAGTTGTTGTAATAGACTCATATTTTTAGTAGCAAAATTTTATTTTTATCTATGGATTATAGGATATAGATGCTAACAGGGTCAAATAGTGGTTTCTACCATAAAAAAGTAAGGACAGAGTATGATACTCTGTCCTTACCCCCCAAACATTAACTCAATTCTAAATTTCTTTATCCAGGATCTTCTTTTTTAATGTCTCCCATTCGCTCTTTTTAAGGATACAAAGATTACCTGTTTCACCGATTTCAATCCGTTCTTCGTCAATTTTGACGACCGGGCAGCATGTCTTCCCACTACAAAGGCTTACAATCTTCATTTTTTCCTCCATGGTTATTTTATACATTTCTGTACGATTTAATTATAATACTATTTTCCATTAATAGCCAAAATAATAATTATACCGGTTTAGTCATAACTGGAAAACCTTCTGCATCATTTACAGGTAAATATTTGACATCTGACCTGAAGCACAATAAAATTAAGTCACAAGCCATCGACCTAACGGCGGTGAGCGGGGTTATCAGCTAATATAGTAATATATCGCTTGGATCGGATATGACCGAGACGTGTTCTAATATTCGCCTTCTCGTTGTATTTGAGAAGGCTTTTTTAATTTGATTTGAGATTACTCATAATTAATGAGGCAACAAGATGGAATATAAATTTAAGATGGGCTTTATCGGCGCCGGAGCGCTGGCTACAACGCTGGCGGTTGCTTTCCACCAAAGGGGTTTCCCGGTGGTGGCTGTATCCAGCCGCGGATATGAGTCAGCCAAACTACTGGCAGGAATGATCGATGGATGCAATGCAGTCCATGATAATCAGGAAGTTGCCAATTCTGCCGATCTGGTACTTATAGCCACGCCTGATGATATTATTCCGTTAGTCGCTTCTAAGGTGAAATGGAGAGCCGGGCAAAGCATAATTCATTGCAGCGGTGCCGACCCTATCGATATATTAGATCCAGCCAAAGAGTCAGGGGCTTATACTGGTGTATTCCATCCTCTTCAGACCTTTGCTGCGATGATACAGGAAAATCTAAAGGGTATCACCTTCGCCGTAGAATCCGAAGAGCCTCTCCTGACAACGCTCAAGGACATGGCAGCAATGCTTGGCGGATACTGGATAGAGCTCAAATCCGGGGACAGGGTGATATATCATGCTGCAGCCGTTTTCGCCTGCAACTACCTGGTCACACTTACCAATACCGCCGTCACGCTGTGGAAGAACATAGACGTTCCGCAGTATCAGGCTGTCCGGGCGCTTCTGCCGTTAATGCGGGGAACTATAAATAATATCGAGGCGGCGGGTGTTATAAAGAGTCTTACAGGACCTATCGCCCGCGGAGATACAGGCACTGTTAAAAAACATTTAGCAGCTCTTGATAAGATAAATCCCAATCTAACGCGACTCTACAGCGAGTTGGGCAGAAACACCATACCTATTGCACTGGAAAAGGGAAGGATAGACCAGAAACAGGCTAGAGAGATCGAAGAAGTGCTCAGCAATTAATAGTAATCGGAGAGAAAATATATGAGAACGATGATGAAAAGTAA
>JAQTVR010000061.1 GCA_028706995.1 Dehalococcoidales bacterium | reverse complement strand
TATTCCCGCATCGTTTATCGCCTTTCAATAATGCGGCAGCTTATATCTGCTGCCGATAAAATATCTCAAATCGGTTATGAAGCCGATCCCGACATCAGCGCCTCGCTCAATCGCGCAGAAGACATGTTATTCCACCTGCGGCACGAAAGATCCCTTGACTTCATTCATATTAAAAACGTTCTGGACGGGTATTTCGAAGCCCCTCCACCCCCGGGAACAGCCGGCTTTCAGCCTATTCCGCATGTCTTTTCAGGATTAACCGGATTAGATGATCTTTTAGGTGGATTCCAGCGCTCAGATCTCATTGTGATCGCTGCCAGGCCCAGCATAGGCAAAACCAGTCTGGCGATTAATATAGCCCGGAATGCCGCCGTCGGCCAGGGAGCCTGCGTTGCAATGTTCAGCCTTGAAATGTTCCGGGAATCACTGGTACAACGCTTATTATCCAGCGAAACAGGAATTAACTCCAGGCGTCTTCGTCTCGGTTTGAACACGGAAGACGAGGAAAGAAAAATAATGGAAGCCATCGGAGTGCTGTCTCAGGCATCGATTTACATAGACGACTCACCCCAGCTTAAGGTAGGAGACATGCGAAGCAAGGCTAAACGTCTACATTTCGAACACAAAATAGACCTGATAATAGTAGATTACCTGCAGCTTTTGCAGGGTGATACCCGCAACGATAACAGGGTACAGGAAATCGGTTATATTTCCCGTTCACTTAAGGCGCTGGCTCGTGAAATTAATGTGCCGGTCATTGCAGTATCCCAGTTAAGCCGTGCCATAGAACGGCGTGAAAAACATGAACCCATGCTGTCGGACCTCCGGGACAGCGGCAGCATCGAACAGGATGCCGACCTGGTTATCTTTATCAACCGTGAAGAAGTATACTACCCCAATGAGGAAGATTGGCGTGCTCAACATCCGGAGGATGAATATCCCCGTGGGCTGGCAGATATCATCGTTGCCAAGCACCGAAACGGCCCTATAGGTAATGTGAAAGTGCGTTTTATAGATAGATTGACTAAATTCGATAATTTCATTCAGGCAAAACCGGGGCTGATATGAAAAAATTCGATGGCTTCCCTGTAAAAATGACCTTTACCCCGATACCCAACACCTTTATAAATAACCTGATGCCGCAAATCGACGACATCGATGAGTTAAAGATCACACTGTATATTATGGAAGCCCTTTATAATAAGAAGGGTTATCCACGTTTTATCGCCTTCAGTGAACTTGCCGGAAACGCCAGCTTGATGAGCGGTTTTAAAAAAACAGGCAATAGTCCCGGAGAGGCATTGAAAAAAGCCCTCGACAAGGCTATAGAGCGAAAGACCATCCTGCATTTATCCTTAGAGAAGGATGAAGATATATATTTTCTAAATACTCCGGCTGACAGGCAGGCAGTAGAAAAACTGCAAAGCGGCGAGCTTAAATTAACAGGAGCAAAAACCGGTATTGTGACAGCGGTTGTCGCCGCAGAGCCGGTAAATATATTTGCGCTCTATGAGGAGAATATCGGCATGCTTACCCCGATGATCGCCGAAGAGCTTAAGGATGCGATAAATATATACCCGGAAACCTGGATCGAAGATGCAATAAAAGAAGCGGTAAAACAAAATGCACGCAGATGGAGCTATATCACAGCCATCTTAGAGCGCTGGTCTAAAGAAGGTAGGAGCGATGGAGCATATAGGCGAGATACTAAAAAAGACGACCCTGAAAAATACACCGGCGGTCGGTACGGACGATTCGTCCGGCACTAAAGCGGAGACGTCGCCATCCTCCAACTGCAATATATGCATGGGAGCGGGTTTCGTTCATCCTGCATTGCCTTCAGGCAAGGCAGATTACAGCCGTGTAGTCGCCTGCAAATGCCTGTGCAGGGTTACCAATAAGAACCGCCAGGTTGTTTTAGAGAAATACAGTAATCTCGGCTCGCTTAAAAGACTGACTTTTGATAATCTTATCCCGCAGGGTAGAAACGGAAGCGCTATCAGACAGGAGAAATTCGAAGCCGCCTATCAGGCTGCCAAAAAGTATGCTGAAACCCCCGGTGGATGGCTGGTATTTATCGGTCCCAGCGGTTGCGGAAAAACACATCTTGCAGCAGCTATTGCCAACGAGCGCATCGGCAAGGGTTTTCCTGTCTTTTTTATCACTGCGGCTGATTTGTTAGATCATTTACGTTCTGCCTTTAACCCCGAAAGTGAAATAACCTATGACAAGCTTTTCGACCAGGTTCGTAATACCCCCCTGCTAGTTTTGGATGACCTTAACATACAGACCGTAAAACCCTGGGCAAAGGAAAAGCTCGACCAGTTGCTGAATCATCGCTTTAACAACGAATTACCCACTATCATTACCACCACTCCGCCTACCGAGCAACTCGGTGACAGGCTGATAACCCGGATAACCGATACGCGTCTATGTCAGGTTTTTTATATAGAAGAAGAGACAGAAAGCGTAATGGATAATGCCTGGGCACCCGGATTGGAGCTGCAAAAGATAATGACATTCTCCGGCTTCGACTGGAAAAGAGTGAACCTCTCACTCGAACAGAGAGAAAATTTGGAGAGAGTTTACCGGCTGGCTTTCGAATTTGCCAAGTCTCCGGATGGCTGGCTGGTACTGCAAGGCGTCACCGGTTGCGGAAAAACCCACCTGGCGTCGGCTATAGTCAATTATCAATATCAGGCTAAAAAATCGTCGCTCTTTATATTCGTGCCTGAATTTTTAGACCACCTGCGTTCCGCTTTTAACCCGGATAGCAAGATTTCCTACGACCAGCTTTTCGAAAAGGTAAAGAATACCCCTTTGTTGGTTCTGGATGATTTCGGAGAGCAGACAACGACTCCATGGGCACGGGAAAAGTTATACCAGGTTATCAACTCCCGTTATAATGCCCGGCTGGCAACGGTAATCACTACCCGATGTTCGTTGGATGAGTTAGACAGCCCCATCCGTTCACGCTTTATAGACCCGTGTATAAGTGTCACATTCCACATCGAAGCCCCCGACTATCGCGGTGACAGCGTTCCAAAAAACCCCGCAAAATCTGCCAGGACTTACAACCGCAGGCAAAATAATACAAGGGGTTAGAGGTTGAATACATGGCAGTGTGAAATCCTAGCTATCCTCGATAGTCGGCGTTTTTAAATCGTCGTACTTCAACCAGCCGTTTTGAAGGGCTAAAAAAACAGCACCGATACGGTCATTGATTTCTAGTTTCTCAAATATATGGCTGATGTGGTTTTTGACTGTCATTTCGCTGATATTTAACTCATTGGCTATTTCCTTGTTTCTTTTGCCTGCTGCCATCAATATTAGAAGTTCAAGCTCCCTTTTTGTTAACGGCGATTCTTTAATATTGTTTGCAACCGGGTAATTATCAACCGCACCACTTCCGGATTCCTTTAATAACTCCCTATAATCCAGTATTTCCTGCTTAAAAAATTCATCCTCCAATCTCTTGATTCGTATTGAACTTAAGATCCAGATTATTAATAAACCCGCAACGGCAATTGCCGCTACTATTAGACTATCTACGCTATTGATGACCAGTATAATTACAATTATAAGGATAGCATAAACGAACATCAAACCGTTTAAGTTCCACCTGATAGATGAAGCCCGGTTTCTTACCCTGTTATGCAGCAATGTCATCGAATGGCTATCGTACGGATCAACAGGCGTTACCGATGGTTTAGTGCTGCTCAAGCTTTTACCTCTTTATGCTGTTTCAGACATTGCTGTTATTAATTAGAATTATATCACAATTGTTCCTATTTTGTGCTAAAAATGAGAATAAAGTGCTATGGCTTTAGTACCGTCGGGCTATTGCTTTAACTTCTGGCAGTGATATACTATACTGGTGCAATAAAGCGGAATATCCGTTGTTTATCAACTGAGTATTCCAGAAATAATTAAAAAGGAGTGTGTATGAAATTTATAACAAAATTTGCAAAAAGAATGCATCGTAGCGAAAAAGGCTTTACTTTAATAGAGCTTTTGGTCGTCATTGCCATCCTCGGTATTATCGCAGCCGTAGCTATCCCAAATATAATAGGTCTAATGGATAGAGGGGAAACTGAAGCAGCCCTTACTGAACAGTACCAGATGCAGCTTGCCGTTACTGTTTATATGGCAGATACCGATAACCCAACTCATATAGTCCCTGGTATTGGTGACCTTGATCTTTTGCAGCCTCCACAGTTTGATTGGCTTATAAGTGATGAAGGTGTTGTTTCTCCAGATCCTGATGGCACTAATCCATTGAATCCATAAAATCTTAAGAGCCCCAATATTAAGGAGAGGGGCTAATGTCCCTCTCCTTAATCGTAAATAGACAAATATAATAACACTTAAATTATCTAGCAATCATTTCAAGAATATATTTTTAAACTTAACCAGTTCCAATCAATATTACGTTCTTCCGTGATCCACTAGCTCTCTAAATTTATATTCACCTTTGTTTTTCTAACTACAACTTTGCCCTTGGTGCCACCCAGTATATTTTCTATTTCCTTGCGGTCGGTGCATAACTGCATGACACTATCCAGTTTAATAATTCGTTTCCTGTAAAGTTCAACCAGCGCTTCATCCATAGTGACCATGCCTGCATTATGACTTGTACGAATTACGTTGTGCAACTGATAGATCTTGCCTTCCCTGAGCAGATTCTTTACAGCAGCGCTTGCCAGCATTATCTCAACAGCCGCAATCCTTCCGGAGCCGCTTGCCCTGGGTACCAATGTCTGGCAGACTACTGAAACCAGCAAAGATGCCAATCTGGTTTGTGCCAGGTTACGTTCATGCAGTGGGAAGAGGTCTATTATGCGTTCCAATGCTTGGGGGGCGCTCGGAGCATGACTGGTACTCAATACTAAATGCCCGGTTTCGGCGATATTCAACACAGCCGCCGCCGTTTCCAAATCACGCATTTCACCTACCAGGATAACATCCGGGTCCTGCCGCAAAACATGCCTGAGAGCGTGGGCATAAGACCGGGTATCGCTACCCAGCTCCCGCTGTGTGATGACACAGCCCCTGGGTTTATGTACATATTCGATAGGATCTTCTATAGTCAAAATATGGCGTTTGCTGCTATGATTAAGGTGGTTTAGCATTGCCGCAAGCGTTGTGGCCTTACCGCTGCCCGTAGGGCCGGTGATGACTATTAACCCTCTCGGTTCCATAATAAGCTGTTCTAATACTACAGGCAGTTCCATCTCTTTAATAGTGGGGACTTCTGCCGGCAGTAAACGTATCGCCAGACTGATAGCTCCGCGTTGTATTGAGGCATTGCACCGGAATTGCCCGACGTCCGGTATTGAATATCCAAAATCCAGCTCAAGATTTTCCTTAAAAAATTCTCTGTCTTCCGGAGTTGATATCTTTTGGAATGCGGCTTTGATATCTTCCGCGGAAAGGGGCCCGTAGCCGTCGGCGATTGTCAATGCACCGTCCACCCTCAACATTGGCGGGTTGGCGAGCACGAGGTGCAGGTCCGAAGCTTTTCTAGCCTTCGCTATATTAATCAATTCAATAATATCCATTTTCCTGCATTCTTTAGTGTCTGTGCCTTTACCATGATGTTATTATAGTAAAGCTGAAAGAATCATTATCATTAGAAATAGAAGAAACGACTACCGCCGAAAATTGTCCGCTGTCCCTTAAGGCTCTGGCATAAGTAAAAATACTGTCTTCACTTGAAGCAATGCCATTTATTGTGGATTCACTGCTGCTGTAAGTTACATTTACTACATCTACTCCGGGTTTAGCCAGATCTGTTATTACTCCCATATCTACATTGGTTTTGACCAGTCTTGAGGTTAAACCATCCAGTAAATCCTGCATTGCTTCCGCCGTTATCGCTTCCCCTATCGGACTGATATTAACCTCTTTCTGTGCATCGATAAGGTCTTGTTGGAAAGCTGCCTGATTCATTCCTGCGGTAACTTCAGTTTCCCTGGTGTTCAGATCGTCGGTTAATGTCCTGGAATTCGTATTAAGATTAGCCATATTTGCATTCAATGCAATAATCTGAGCCTGTACCTGTCCTAATTCTGTTTGCATACTTTTAGTTTTATCATATGTATTCTGAAGTATAACCCATCCCCAGTAAAGCCCTACCAAAGCTACCGCTATAACTACAGGGACAAGAATTCTTCTAAGGCTGGTAGTTGGCGGCTGGTATACTTTGGGTAAGGCATCAAGTTCTATTAAAGAGTAATAGTTGTTGGCGGCTCTGGGCACCTGACCTCTAAACGACATGCCGATATTTACCATGTACTGGCTGGCGGGGAATTCTTCATTAAAGATAAAAGGTGACCGCAAGGGAGATATCGGATATTCCGGTACACCGGGTATTTCTTTTAATTTGTCTTCATTATCGACAAGGTCCCCGCCGACCAGCAACGGGGTTGAGGCGTCCAGTGTTTTATCCGCATAGCTTGCATTGAAAAAAGCTACCGTTCGAGCTATTTCTTCACTTATTAAAGGCAGTTTTTCATCCAGCGATGTGGAATCGACAGGCAATGAAAGCGTACGGATTACCAGCGGTAAACCCTCTGAAAGAACGATTATATCAACATATGTCAACCATGAATTTACTATTATAGCCCTGGGTTCGTTAGCTAAGCGAGCTACAGCCAGTGGCGCCAAATCCATCAACTGCGGTTTTAATCCCGCAAGGATTATGGTATTTATCAAAGCATCGGTTGCGTTGCGCGGATGGGCTGCCATGAAAAAACGTAATTCCTCATTATTTATGGAAGGGATCCTTTGATAGGATAGATATACCTGATCCATAGAAATGGGCAGAACCCGCTGGGCTTCATTTACGATTGCTTCTTCAAGCATCGATTGGGGCACACCGGCTGGAAAAGAGATAATGCGAAAAATGGAGTTGATTCCACTTAAACCGACAACTACTTTTTTCTTCCTGGTTTTGGTAACCTGAAACAGATTTTTTATTTCTTCGGCTACAGTTTTTTCATCCAGGATTACGCCATCGCGTACGACCTTCTGTTCCA
>JAQTVR010000060.1 GCA_028706995.1 Dehalococcoidales bacterium | reverse complement strand
CTATATTCCTTGGTTTGCGCCTCAAATAGCTTCCAGGATGGCAACGAGACGACACGAGAGTTAATCCCGCGTTCACTTAACATTTTCCCCGCTTCCAGGGCAATGTGTACCTCAGAACCTGTCCCGATGAGGATTATTTCCGGGTTTTCGGAGGCCTGCCATAAGATATACCCGCCATTTTTTACACCGCTGGCAGAAGCAACTGTTTGTCTATCTATAACAGGTAGCTTTTGGCGGGTAAGAACCAAAGCGGTCGGATTATTGCGATTATTTATAGCTACCTTCCAGGCTTCCACCGTCTCGGTTGCATCAGCCGGCCTGATTGTAATAAGTCCGGGAACCGACCTCAAACCTGCTAATTGTTCAACAGGCTGATGTGTCGGACCGTCTTCTCCCACACCTATCGAATCATGGGTATATATATAAATGACTCCCTGTTTCATAAAAGCAGATAGCCGTACCGAAGCACGCATATAGTCATAAAAAACGAGAAAAGTAGCAACAAATGGAATCATCCCCCCATGAAGACTCATGCCATTAGCTATAGCTCCCATCGAATGTTCACGTACACCGAAGTGGAAGTTCCGCCCTGTATAACAATCGACTCCAAAGAAATCCTCATCCTTTATTACCGTCTTGGTAGATGGAGCAAGGTCTGCAGAGCCCCCGACCAGTGAATGAACTCTTGGAGCGATTATATTAATGACCTGCCCCGAAGCCTCCCGTGTAGCTAGCGGTTTCATATCATTAAGATATAATTCATCCAGCCCCATATCCCATCCCCCGGCAAGTTCATGGTTCAAATCTTTCATTAATTGCTTATATTCATCCGGATAGGCATGTTTATATGAATCAAATACTTTTTGCCATTTATCCTGTTTTAAATAGCCGCGTTCCCCCGCTTTACGAAAATATGCCAGCGCTTCTCGAGGAACCTTAAATGCCTCCGCATAAGGCCAGTTTAATTTCTCCCTGGTAAGAGTTACCTCTTCTTTGCCCAGAGGTTCACCGTGACATGTACAAAGACCCTCCCTATTAGGGCTGCCATAACCTATAGTTGTACGGCATATAATAATGCTGGGACGTTTAGTTTCTGCTTTTGCAATGGTAATCGCGGACTCAATATATGTTATATCGTTCCCATCAATAGGCCCTATTACCTGCCACCCGTAAGCCTGAAATCTAAGGGCGACGTTTTCGGTAAAGGTTATATCCGTATCACCCTCGATAGATATATTGTTATCATCATATAGATAAATGATCTTACCTAGTTGTAATGTCCCCGCCAGGGAAGCAGCTTCAGAGGTGATTCCCTCCATCATATCCCCGTCTGAGACAACAGCATAGATATAATGGTCTATAATTTTATGGCCGGGACGATTATAGCGTTCGGACATGAATTTCTCCGCAATAGCCATGCCTATCCCGTTAGCAAAACCCTGTCCCAGTGGTCCGGTAGTTGCTTCGACACCGGGTGTCAGACCATATTCGGGATGCCCCGGGGTCTTACTGCCCCACTGGCGAAAATTTTTTAAATCATCTATGGTAATATCGTAACCGGTAAGATATAACAAAGAATACAGCATAGTAGAGGCATGTCCCGGTGAAAGAATAAAACGGTCCCTATCGATCCAATTCGGGTCTCGGGGATTATGTTTTAAGAAACGGTCCCACAGAACATAAGCCATGGATGCCATTCCCATCGGAGCGCCGGGGTGACCAGAATTAGCCCTTTGCACGGCATCCATGGAAAGAATACGAATAGTATTGATACACAGTTCATCGAGGGTCATCATATTCTACCAAATCTACATTGCTCTTCTGTATTATTTTAATAAATATGTCTACAATTTTGGGGTCGAATTGCATTCCTGCACATCTTATCAGTTCATCGAGAGCTTCCTGGGAAGAAAGCTGTTTACGATAAGGACGCGGTGAGATCATGGCATCATAAGCATCGGCAACGGATAGAATACGTGCCTCTATGGGTATATTGTCACCGGATAAACCCGCAGGATAACCGCCTCCGTTAAAATGTTCGTGGTGATGTAATATACACGGTATGCAGTTAACCAGGTCTATAACGTGCCTTAAGATCTCTACTCCGAGTTCGGGATGCCCCTTGATAAGCTCGCGTTCATCAAAGTTTAAAGATGCATTCTTATTAAGAATAGAATCGGGAACCCCTATTTTACCTATATCGTGTAATAATCCTGCTGAACGGATATTATTTATTCTGTCCGCAGGTAATTTCAGCGCTTCTGCAATAGCTATGGCATATTCGCTTACCTTTCTTGAATGCCCGTAAGTATAGTTGTCTTTGGCATCAACAGTAGCCGCCAGTGCATATATTATGCTCAGTGCCTTGGGATTAGATTCGAGTTCCGCTCCGATTAATGAGGTCTCGGGTTTAAAAACTTCGGTTGAAATACAGGTACGATTACGCCCCTTTTGTTTTGCCCGGTATAATGCCGCATCGGCGCGGCCTACGATTTCCTCTTTCATTACTCCGTCATTTGGCCAGTTAGCCACACCAAGGCTGATTGTTATCGGCATTGCCTTCGAACTGGTTTTCGATTCAATAGTTTTACGAATACGTTCGGCCACCTTGTAGGCGTCTTCAATGTTAGCTTCGGGTAACACCACTGTGAATTCCTCTCCGCCATAACGAAAAGCCATGTCTATACCACGTATCGAACTTCCAATATATTCCGCCACTTTTCTAAGGACCTGATCACCGGCTAAATGACCATATATATCATTATACGATTTAAAAAGGTCGACATCGATCATTATCAAGGAAAAAGTGCCGCCAAAACGTGAGTCTCTGGTGATTTCCTGGTCTAGCCGCTCATGGAAATGGCGGTGATTATAAAGCCCTGTCAGGCCATCGGTGTTAGCTCTTATCTTGGCATGGGTATAAAGCTGGGCATTTTCTATTATAACACCGGCCTGGTTAGCAATACTGGTAATCAGCTCTATATCTTCATGGGAAAAAATGCTATTGTTTTTTTTCTTACCCAGGGCAAAAATCCCGATTAGTTTATCCCGGCTCTTAAACGGGTATAATAGACCTATATTAGAATTATCTATTTTCTCTTTCTCGGACTGCCATAGTCCCCTGAACTCAGGTATAATATCGATCTGGTTTGGATTCAGCGGACTTCCCTTTTTATCCATCCAGTGAATTATTGAGCTATCGGCGTCGAAATTAAGTTTGTTGATTTCAACTTCATTTTCCTGGATGTTTTCAACAGGGTATGTATACTGTGTTTCAAAATTTCCGGTACTGCTGTCCTGTAGTATTAAACTTGCACTGGTCGTATTGATCGCTTTTGCCATGGCAGGTAATATTTCATGGGCAAGTTCATCCAGGTTGAGAATGTGACGCATCTTTCTATTGAATTCAAGCAGGTCACGACGATAATCATAAGTTTTACGAAAGAAAAGATAATCTATAATTTTGGCAACAAACTGAATCGATGGACGGGCTAATATACCAATTAATATAGCCATGGAGGAAATTATAATGATTCTGCTTATTGTGGGAAGTCCAATTAAAAATCCAGAGCTTAAAAAAACTAGGGCTGTCGTTATTCCGAAAAGAGCAACTATTACAATTGTATAAGTCAATACCTTCCTAAAAATAATTTGTATATTTAGCAGGTTGAATTTAAAGATGGCATAACTGATAATCAAAGCATTGATCAAATTCCCGATATGATCTATAGGGAGTGTTTTAAGAGCGGGGGTAAAAGGAGTTATATAACTAATAACTACTAATAAACTCCAACCGACTATCAAGTATGAAGTCCTGTTACGGTCGACAGGATCGACTGAACTATAAAATCTTTTACGTAACATTAAGATTATTAAAGTTAAGAATGGAATAAGAATTGCGGCAATAATATAATCCCATGGAGCAATATCATGATATAGCAAATTATCAATAAAGTACGCATCTTTAACAACATATCCCATTAAGGAGAGAACAAAAATGGTTGATACCATAGCGTAACCGATATATACCCCTTTACCGGTAGTTTTATTATTATATGCCCGGACAAAATGATAATATGTTACTACTGCCAGTGGTATAGCCGTGATAACCAATCCATTCCAGAAGATTAAATAATGGGATGAAGCAGTAGTATTATACAAAAGCATAAATGCAGTGAAGCTCCACAACATTGAAGTAAAAAGAAATATGGAGAATACTTTTTCTATCCGTTTTTTTGTTTGAGGTAAAACGGATAGAAAAAGAATGGTAAACGAAATACAGCTAACCAGTGGGATTATAGACCATAGATTCACTGAATGATTACCTTTGCATTCATAAATTTAAAAACATCACTTATGGGAATGGCTTAGTAATAGACTAATTATGGCTATAGGTTTTTACTTTGTCAATAGAAAAGCGGGGGGTAAGTACTTACCCCCCGCTTTTCAAATACTAATACTTATTATAATATTATTATTACTATAGTACTGACCCGACTACCATCTGGCGATCAACCAGGTCGAAATACGTATAGTTCGGAGCTTTTGGTATAGGCCTCCCGATAATTATATTTATAGCCTCACTGGCAGCTTGAATTGCAGATAAACCGGCACCTATGCTAGTAGTCGGAACGGGTATTCCCCCGGCAATAACATCTTCAATTAATTTTTTGTCCTGTGCATACTTCGGTATCACAGGGACGATTCTTTCTATGGGAACCACTAGTTCCTCCGGGTTGTCTACATTTACGTCTACCGGTAGATTATTATATTCTTCAAGAGTAATTCCATCCGGGGCAAAAACTACCGTTATTGCGCCAAAGCCTATGGCAGTGGAGAACAGGTAATGAATTCCTCTTTTTCTTGCTTCTCTTTGTATGAGAATGGACTCTCTGAATAAACCGAAGTCCATAACATCAATTATCAGGTCACAGCCGTCAATTAAAGATCTAACATCATCCCGGGATTTAACACCGGTTTTGGTGTAAATAATATTTGCCTGAGGATTTATATCTTTTATTTGCTCAAATATTACACCAGCTTTGTTTTGCCCCAACGTTTTTACTGTGCAGCCAAACTGACGATTAAGATTGCTGGCTTCCATATCTCCCGGGTCCGTAATCTTCAAACTCTCTACACCCAGTCTCAACAATCTCTCGGCTGCTAATCCTCCGACACCACCCAACCCGGCTATCGCAATTTTAGAGTTCCGTATCTTTTCCTGCTCGGATTCGGTAAAAAGCCCTAAATTTCTGCTAAAACTCTCCTTATATTGATCTTTCATTATTGAAACTCCCATATATTATAATTTATTTTCGAAAAATTCAGGCTTCCACCTTTTCCACTGCACCGGACATCGGTTTCGAAATATAAGGTATCCTGGGATTTAATAAAAATCGCAAAGTATCTACCGATGGATTGATATGCCTTGGGCTGAGATTATCCAGGCTGGCTCCGCTCGCCTGTTGCTTCTGTTTATAAGTCTTGAAAGCATTTTCGGGTATTCGGGTGATTTTTAGCGGCATCAATCCGGTAAAGGTTTCCAGTTCCGAATAAGGCTTATCCAGTTTTTTCAATTCATCATGTATTCGTTCAACAATTTTTCTTTCATCCCAGCGTTCATTTTTCTTCGGCTCTATATATAGGTTAAGTACCGGCTTGCCGTTCACTTCCTTACGTGCTACCCAATCGTTATAAGCTATGCCGGAATTCTCTATAGCCTTCCAGATGACCTTTTCGGACAGCCTGGTAAAACCGGCAATATCTATCTGATCATCTATACGTGTAAGGAACTTCATTTGCGGAATGTCTATATTCAATTTTTCGTTCCTGGTTGCCATTATCCTTATCAAGTGCCCTAACCTGTAACGGATAAATGGGCCGCCGTGAAGACTGGTAATAACCAGTTCGTAATTGCCGGGTTTAACTTCATCCAGCAAAACGGTCTTCGGCTGGTAATCGGGATTTTCGCTGGACTTATTACTTTCTTCCTCAGGTATAAATTCGAAGAAATTCAAATTTGGGAAAAATGTCATACCTTCGTAATCCCATGTCTGCATAGCTATAAAAATAGCCTCGGTGCAGCCATGAAACTCAAGCGGGTATCTGCCCCACATCTCTTTTATTTTTTCCCGGTAAACGGAACTGTCTATTCCAAAGGAAATTAATCCTTTTAGTTTCCATATATCTTTAGGTAACATCGGACGGCCGGCGAGTTTGCTTTTAACTATCCCTTTTAACAAACGGGATAGTTTTCCTGGTTTCTTGAGCAAAGCCCTTATGTTCGTTTTGCTTTGGCCTTTCTGGCTAAACCTGTTCCCGATTGCCACAGTGACGCTCGACATGGCAATACAAATATCCAACCCCTTGTCTAAAGCCATCTCAAAACCGTATTTTATTCTTTCTTCAAAAGTCATATTTTCAGCGTCTTCTACCTTAGGGATCAAATCGAAAAGCTGGTGGGGAAAAGCACGGGTCATTGTGCCAGTGGTATATGGGGGGGGAGCCATTCCATAAAATACCTTGTCTAAACCCTTTAAGTTTATTTCCCCGCGGTTTCTGCAGGTAGATAGGATAAGCATAGCAAATATTATCCCTTCTATCTGGTCGAGCTGGCGGGCAGTAACCGGTACCCAGCGATAAGGATATTCCTCTGATTTACCCGAAGTATACTGCCATAGTACTGGTTTTCTTGGAAGTACATCCAGGCGGCGTTTTAATAGATACGGGGCATAATCGGAATATGTGGTCAAGGGGACAAGGGAGCGGAATTCATCTATAGTTTCCGGATCGGCATCACCAAGAATACCCCGCCCCAGTTCGCATTTTCCGAGTAATTCCATTTGCTCCAGTAATAACCTTTTCTGGATTCGCATGAAGTCTTCGATACTAAGGTCAAGATAGCCGCAACACCTTTGCCACAACTCTTCATACTTTCCTTTTTTAAATAGTTCAGCTTCGATACCCATAGCTTGATAACCCCCTTTATTAAAACCGCTATTTTTATTTATTAATTAATAAAATATGACACGTTATATCAGCTATGGGAAGGTATTGTGTACTAGAACAATGTTCTATTGAACGTAAGGAGTTGAAATTATTTGGTTTTTCTTTGTTTC
>JAQTVR010000059.1 GCA_028706995.1 Dehalococcoidales bacterium | reverse complement strand
GTCCGATTATATCGCCCAATTAATCGGCGAGGGTAAATTGGTGACGCAAGGCCGTTCCAGTTACCGGGTGACCAATGAAGGTGTCAACTGGGTAATTAAATCATTAAAGGAATTGAATAGCTACAATATCTTAGTTCAGAAGGCGGTAAATAATATTTCGGTTTGTGCGGCGCTGGCTGAAGAGGATTTACATAAAAACCAGCAGGTGTCTCTCAAGATGAAGGACGGATTACTGTACGTTTCATCTAAGCTCGATAACGGGGCAACCGGCGCTACTATTTCCGATGCCAGGGCAGGGGAGGATATAGGTATCTGCAATATAAAGGGTATCGTTCCATTGGAAACGGGTAGCGTAACCATATTCAAAGTCCCGGATGTCGAGAGGGGCGGCTCCCGCAATGTCAATTATGATGTATTGAAAAAATATGTCGTCGCCAGTCATCCTATAGCCGGGTTGGGGCTGGAAGCCTATGCCGCTTTATCTAGATCTTGTGCCGCTTTCTACCGTTATGGGGCTATAGATGTAGTTGTCGAAGCTGCCAGGACCGGGCTTGATCCTCTTATTGTTTGTGTTGAAGGGGGGCTTTCCGAGTTGATAATCCGGCTCGAGAAAGAAAAAATCCACTACGAACTTATCGCCGGGTCGAGCTTATAAGACTTACAGCAAGTCTCAATTTAGAATTATCTAATTAGAGTACCTGAAATTGTCGCATCGTCCATAAATAACCATTGACAGCCCCTTATTTTTCCTTTATAATCAAGCGTAATTGATAAATAACAAGCGAAGTTTATTTAGTGAGGGGTACTAATTTGAAGCGATCTACTAAAGTAATCTCTGTTTTGATTTCAGTTATGACTTTATCTGTTCCCTTTATTTCCAGTTGTGAACGGGTAGTACAAACGGTAACGGCAACAGCTACATCAACATCGACAACAACTATAACTGAAACATCTACCCAATCGGTGACCGATATTGTGGAATCGATAGTCATTACCGATGATGCAGGAATTACATATACCTTTGAGAAACCTGTCGATACAATTGTTTCTCTGGCTCCGAGTATTACCGAAATAGTCTATTTTGTCGATGCCGGAGATAAGCTCATCGGTAGAACCGATTATTGCAATTACCCCGATGAAGCCAATTCGGTTCAAAGCATCGGTGGTTATTATGACCCGAATTTAGAAAGAATTATAGTTCTCGACCCTGATGTAGTCCTTGCGGATAGTATTCATGTTTCCATTGGCGCCGTCGAATGGCTTAAGTCGCATGGATTGACGGTTATAGTGATTAATCCTATCGATATAGATGGTATTATGGACGATATAATTCTTGTCGGGGAAATAACGGGTAATGGTGTGATCGCCATTGAAAGAGTAGCAAGTTTGGAAACCAGAATCGATGCTGTTGCAGATGCGCTTTCCGAATTAGCCGATGAAGATAAACCGAATGTGTTGCATATTACCTGGCATGCTCCGCTCTGGACTGTGGGTGAAGGGTCATTTCTGGATATCGTTATTGATGTGACAGGCGGTATAAATATTTTCAGTGATGTCGATGGCGATGCCCAGGTAGATTTAGAGCAGGCCATAGTACGCAATCCTGACATCATTACCGTTGTATCTGACCATGGTTCTGAGTCGTCCTATTACTATATAAAAGCTGGAGACTCCCCATTCGCTATGACAGATGCTTATAAAAACGGGCAGATTTACATAGTGGATTCGGACATAGTCTGCCGTCCGGGACCGCGCATAGTGGATGCACTGGAACTATATGCTAAATTGTTACATCCGGAGCTTTTCTCTTAAAGTAATCGATATAGCTTTTGATAAAAAAAATCCGGCTGGGAAAAAATACCTTTCCCTGTACAGGTGTTTTATTTTTATTGCAAATTATTACACATATCGCCACTTAAAAGATGACCATGACGGAAAAACAAAATATAAGCCCCAGGACTCCTGTGAGATGGAAAGGGCGGGTAATCGCTATCGCTTGCCTGATGCTCCTGTCATTAGTTGTAGTAGTATTTGCCGTAAGTACAGGCAGCACATCCATTCCCTTTGCTACAACCATCAGCGTTATCCTTTCCAAAATTCCTTTTATATATATTCTTCAGACGTGGCAAGACCCGATAGAAACGGTTATTCTAAATATTCGCATGCCCCGGGTAATACTTGCGGGTGTTACCGGCGCTGCTTTAGCGGTAGCCGGAGCTACTTACCAGGGGCTTTTTCGTAATCCCTTAGCTGACCCTTATTTGATCGGTGTTTCCCAGGGTGCGGCGCTGGGTGCCGTTATCGGTTTTATTATTCCTCTCAGTAGCTCGATCTGGAGTCTGAACATAGTTCCATTGTTGGCCTTTATCGGTGGGTTGGGAGCAGTATTTCTGGTCTATTCACTGGGGAGAGTCGGTAAGACCCTGCCGATGACCACTTTGATCCTGGCAGGGGTAGCCTTAGGGGCATTTTTATCTTCTATTACTTCATATCTACTCATAACCAGCGGTGAATCACTGCATGGTATATCTTCATGGCTGATGGGTGGTTTTTCATCACCGAAGTGGAGCCAGGTTCAGGTAACCGTGCCGATTATAACTATCGGTGTGTTGTTTATTTGCCTGTATGGGCGGTCGCTTAATGTAATGCAGTTCGATGAAGAGCAGGCGCAGCAACTGGGTATAAATGTGGAAAGAACCAAGCGCATCCTGCTTGTGGCAGCTACACTGATTACGGCTGCGGCTGTCAGCTTCGGCGGTATAATCGGTTTTGTGGGCATAATTATTCCTCATGCCGTTCGTCTGATATGGGGACCGGATTTCCGTTTTCTATTGCCCTTGTCTATCGTGTGCGGCAGTATATTTCTTATACTTGCCGACCTTTTAGCAAGGACTATAATGTCTCCAGCGGAAATACCGCTGGGGATAGTTACCGCCTTCTTCGGGGCGCCATTCTTTTTATATCTGCTCAGGAGGAAGAAAAGGACCGTTTTTTAAACAGGGGAAAAGCCTATGTACAAATTAAGTTTGCAGAATTTATCGATCGGATATGACGACAAGATAGTGTTGTCAGGTATAAGCCTGGGTGTTTTAGCCGGTGAAGTCCTGGGGATCGTAGGACCAAACGGTTGCGGTAAATCCACCCTGATAAAAGGTATTACAAGGGTGATTCCGCTTAAAGGCGGCGATATTTATCTGAATAATAAATCCTTATTAAAGATGCCACAGGGTGAAATAGCGCGTTCCATTGCGGTTGTGCCGCAGTTTCCATCCTTACCGGATGCCTTTACCGCGTTTGAGATAGTGCTTATGGGGAGAACCCCTCACATGAAGTTTCTGCAGTACGAAAGTCAAAAGGATATCGATATAGCCACAAAAGCAATGGAGATAACCGATACATTGCATCTGGCAGAACGCCGTGCCGGGGAGCTTTCAGGCGGAGAGAGGCAGCGACTGACTATTGCCCGTGCACTGGCGCAGCAGCCGGAGATAATACTTTTGGACGAGCCCACTTCACATCTTGACATAAACTACCAGATAGAAACGCTGGAGATAATTTCGAGATTGTGCAAACAGGACGGACTGGCGGTTATGGCGGCTTTACATGACCTCAATCTGGCTGCCCAGTATTGTGACCGTATCATCATGTTCGATAAGGGGTATATATATGCCGAGGGTACCGCTGCCGAGGTAGTTACTGCTGTGAACGTTAAAAAGGTCTATGGAGCCGACGTATGCATCTCGCAGCATCCGGTTAACAACCTGCCGGTAACCCTGGTTACGAGCAGCCGTGCGCACAACGGGAACGGGCATAATGGAAATGGTGATAAAACCGGTTAACGATAGATTTGAAAAACAAGAGATGATTAGTAAACAGGAAGGTTTAGCGTATTTCAGGATGTTTGAAACAGGTACAATTAAGGGGAGTAGTGTATGAGCAGTTCGCTAACACAGATATTAAGTCGTATAGAACCGTTGGATGGGAATATAATGGAGCTCGCCCGTAAACGGCAGGATTCGTTGACAAAGCCCGGGGGCAGCTTGGGGAAGCTGGAAGATGTATCAGTCAGGATAGCCGGTATGCGCCGTTCCATAATGCCTGTATTAAGTAACAAGGCCATTGTGGTTATGGCAGCCGATCACGGAGTGGTGGCGGAGGGAGTCAGTGCTTATCCCCAGTCGGTAACACACCAGATGGTATCGCCCTTCCTGACAGGTTGTGCTGCGGTAAATGTTTTTGCCCGCCATATCGGGGCGCTGGTAATAGTGGTGGATATGGGTGTTATCGGCGGTTTCGAGGCAAATCCTTTGCTTGAGAACCGGTCGATAGCATTCGGTACGAATAATATGGCTACAGGCCCGGCTATGACCCGCCGGCAGGCAATCGAGTCGCTGGAAGCGGGTATTGCCGTTGCTGAAGCGCAGATAAGCCATGGACTGGATATTGTCGGCACCGGCGATATGGGTATTGGGAATACAACTGCCGCCAGCGCGGTATGCGCTGCAATTACCGGTAAACCGGCTGCCGTAGTTACAGGCCGTGGTACAGGCATCGACAATGAACAATTAATTCATAAGGTCGAGGTTATCAACCGTGCCCTGGAAATAAACAAACCCGATAGTGAGGATGCGATTGATGTTCTCTCCAGGGTAGGCGGTTTTGAGATAGGCGGGCTGGCGGGAGTGATGCTGGCAGGAGCAGCCAACCGTATTCCGGTGGTTATCGATGGTTTTATCTCCGGTGCGGCGGCGCTTGTTGCTGTAAAATTGTCGCCACAGGTTAAAGATTATATAATAGCCTCACATCTTTCAGTTGAACCGGGGCATCGCATAATGCTGGAATACCTTGGACTGGAGCCGCTTCTGGACCTGGATATGCGTCTCGGGGAGGGCACCGGTGCAGCCCTGGGAATAACGCTTGCTGAGGTATCCGTGAAAATTCTTAATGAGATGAAAACCTTCGACGAAGCCGGTGTTTCCGATAAAGATAGCGGGGGTTAGCTTAAATGGGTTTCTGGATAGCATTGCAGTTTTTGACCATCATCCCGTTGCCGTTTAAAAAGGACTATGATTCTAAAGATATCGGCACATCGCTTATATATTTTCCGATAATCGGGTTGCTTATCGGACTATTCCTGTTTTTAGTTAATTGGGGATTGGGTGAAATCTTCTCCGGCGCCGTTACGGCCGCCCTGACCCTGGCAATATGGGTATGGATCAGCGGGGCGTTGCACCTGGATGGGCTTATAGACAGCTTTGACGGATTAGCCGGCAATACACCTGGAAGACGGCTGGAGATAATGGCGGACAGCCATGTCGGGGTGTATGGTATAGTCGGTGCCTTTATCCTGCTGCTGGTAAAATTTGCTGCCATAGTTTCAATTTCCGGTAACTGGGGATGGGAAACATTTTTATTGGCTCCGGTGATTGGCAGCTGGGCAATGGTGCTGGCGATATTCGCTTTTCCTTATGCCCGCAAGAGCGGTGGATTGGGGCAGGTTTTTAAGCAGGGAGCAAGCAAAATCAGGCTGTTTATCGCCACTTTGATTACGCTTGCGGCGGTGATTTTTGTGGCCGGCTGGCAGGGATTGGCAATGATGGCTATAATTTGCTTTACCATCCTGGCAGCCGGTGTTTTCTTTAGCTTACGGTTGGGAGGATTAACCGGTGATACATACGGAGCGATAAAGGAAATTACCGAGGCTATTGTACTTGTCATAACGCCTGTACTTCTGATTTTTACTGTATAAAAGGAGAATGGAGTTTTGAAGCTGTACCTTGTCAGGCACGGGCAGACCGATTTAAATAAGGAAAGGCGTTACCAGGGGCGCATAGATATTGCTTTAAATAATACTGGACTGGAGCAGGTAAAAAAATTATCTGCCCGACTTTCATCGGAACCACTCAATAAGGTCTTTACCAGTCCGCTAGAAAGGGCGCATGAAACAGCAAGCATTATTCATAACGGTCGAAATATCGATTTAACATCTTGTGCAGACCTGGTTGAGATGGACTTTGGGCAGTTAGAAGGCAAAACATACGAGGAGATTATCAAGATCTTTCCGGACTGGGAATCGTCTAACGTCGATTTCGCCTTCGTCGGCGGTGAGTGTATTGATGCCCTCGTAGGACGCACGGGGAATTTTGTGAATACCCTGGTCGGGCAGCCTGAAGATTCAAATATTTTGATAGTATCCCATTCGGGATGTTTACGCATTTTATTATGCCTGATACTGGGAATAGATGTGGCTAAGTGGTGGCAGTTTAAGGTCGACCAGGCGGCGCTGACCGTTATTGAATACTTTCCGCAGAGTCCGGTGCTGGTTTTATTCAATGACACATCTCATTTAAGCAAGGAATAATGTGATGAGTGTATTCGTATCGTGGAGCGGCGGCAAGGATAGCTGCCTGGCTTATTACCGGGCACTGGGTAAAGGCATGGACGTGCGCTTGCTGTTAAATATGGCAAGCGAAGACGGGGCAAGATCATGTTCCCACGGTCTCTCGCCTGAGCTTTTACGCATGCAGGCGGAGGCATTGGATTTATCACTGATGCAGGGAAAAACCACATGGGAAAACTATGAAGATAAATTCATCAAAGCATTGATTCTTTTAAAAGGACAGGGAATAACCGATGGTATCTTTGGCGATATAGACATCGATGAACACCGGCTATGGGTAGAGCGGGTATGTCATAATTGCGGGATTACACCCCATTTTCCACTGTGGGGAGAGGCCCAGTATAAATTATTGAAGCAATTCATCGATGCCGGTTTCAAGGCCGTAATAGTCGTTACCAATGCCGACATAATGGGGGAGCAGTGGTTGGCCAGGGAGGTCGATATGAAACTGGTGTCGGATTTGGCTGAATACGGGACTATCACTCCCTGCGGAGAAGCAGGCGAATACCATACCTTTGTGACAGGTGGTCCTGTTTTTACTAAAAATATTATAGTTACAAATTATGAAGCGGCTTTAAGAGATGGTCACTGGTTTCTGAATATTAAATCTGCTGAGTTTTTAGAAAAACAGGCGGCAGGTCTAATATGAGCAGTATTTTCATAACCGGTGGTGCCAGGGCGGGTAAAAGCCGTCTTGCTCAAAAACTTGCTACTGAAGCTGGTGGGAAAGTTCTCTTTGTGGCAAC
>JAQTVR010000058.1 GCA_028706995.1 Dehalococcoidales bacterium | reverse complement strand
ATTATCTAATGGGGAAAGCATCCAGATTGCAACCGGCGCCCCAATACCCACCGGGGCTGATGCCGTGGTCATGTTGGAAAATACGAAGCCCTCCGATAACGATAATGTGGTAAGTATAATCAAGCCTGTCTCTCCCATGGACAACGTGGCACCAAAAGGCGAGGATATAAAAAAGGGAGAGGTGGTACTAACACATGGTATGTGCATGGACGCAGGTAAGATAGGAGTTCTGGCTTCTCAAGGGATTCGCCTTTGTACAGTATATGATAAGCCAATAGTAGCCATTGTACCTACCGGCGAAGAGATAATTGAGATAAGCAAAAAGATCAAGGCAAGCCAAATATATGATATTAATTCCCATACGATAAAGGCAGTCGTTACTAGCAATGCCGGTATACCGCGGATTATGCCTATAACTGAGGATAGCGGTGAAGCCATCATGAATAATCTTTTAAAAGCAATTATCCAAGCTGATATAGTGGTTACCTCGGGTGGCTCATCCGTAGGGCAGAAAGACCTGATGATCGACGTTTTGGAAGAGTGGGGCGAGGTATTTTTTCACGGAATTAATATTAAACCAGGAAAACCAACCACCTTTGCTGTTGTTAAAGGCAAGCCGGTACTATGCCTGGCGGGTTACCCTACGTCCTGCCTCATGAATGCCCATCTGATATTGAGCCCTGTTTTAAGGAAGATGGCACGCTTGCCCCGCAGACGCAACTTCTGTATCCAGGCTAAGTTGGATGCCAGAGTGGTGGGGGGTAAAGGAAGACGACGGTTTATACCTGCAAGACTGGAAGGTAATACAGTCTATCCAATACTTAAAGAATCCGGCGCTATTACTTGTATGGCACGAGCTGACGGATATATCACTATCGACGAAAATACAGACTATCTTGAAAAAGATAGCTGGGTCAATATAACACTATTCTAGATTGCCAAATCCTATCTTCCGAGAAAGGAGATAAAATAAGAAAATGACAAGTGGATTTACGGGCAAGATTCTAAGAGTAAACCTCACCAACCAGACAACGAGTATCATAAACACAAAAAAATACGAAGAGTATGCTGGTGGTTTGGGAATAGGTACAGCAATCTTCTGGGATCTGGCAGCTGATAAGTTGCCAATGGATGCCTTTGACCCCGGGAATATTGTCAGTATAATGGGTTCTCCTTTTTCAGGTACTATGGTTCCTTCCTCAGGTGGCAGGACGGAAGTAACTGGAATTGGCCCGCAGTCGTACCCCATTGGTTGGCATACAAGGTCTAACTTTGGTGGCAGATTCTCAGGTGAGCTCAAATATGCCGGCTGGGATGGAGTAGTTATTGAAGGCAAAGCGTCTTCACCAATTTGGATTAATATAATTAACGACAGGGTAACCTTTGAGGATGCCGGCTCGTTGTGGGGGTTGGATGCATGGACGACACAGGAGGAAATCTGGAGAGAGGCAATCGATAAAGCAAGATTTGGCGAGAGGTCGGCGACAGGTGATGCCTATGCCGCCCAAAGACCGGCGGTATTATGCATTGGTCTCCTGGGGGAAGTTATGGCAAAGGATTTGGGCTGCCTGATTCATGATAAAGGCAATAGCGCCGGCCAGGGTGGCTTTGGTGCAGTTTTTGGTTCCAAGAATCTGAAGGCAATCAGCGTTCTGGGAACCAGGAGCATAGAGATTCCCGTCTCCGATGCTTTATTGGAAGCGAGGCGATGGGCACATAGTATGATACGCCGTCCAGAAGACCTCATTATTCATGGAACTACTACAGGAATTGCGCATAAGTCAGGGTATAATGATCATGAAGTGCAATATACTATAAGGAATGGACATCAGGGTTGCCAGGGTTGTCATTATGGCTGCCGGAAAAGTACACAAATCGGCAAAGCTAATAAGTCCCAGTGTGTAGAAAAATCGTTCTATTACGGGCCGAATGTTATTAAGTATGGCGGCTTTAATAACCAAATAGATAAGGCGAGCGATGTGGTACAAAGATACGGCGCCAATGCCTATCCGCTTAATGTCGGCTTAATGTACCTTTTCAAGCTTTATAATATGGGTATCATGGGCAAAGGCAAGGCAATAGACACCGATTTACCATTTGAGTTGTTCGGTGACGCCAAATTTGTTGAGATTTTACTGGAGAAGATAGTCAAAGGCGAGGGTATTGGGTTGGACCTGCGCGATGGTTTTGTACGGGCAGCCGAGAAATGGGGCAGAAAAGAAGAAGACATGCAATCTGGCTTGCTGAATTTCTCATATTGGGGATGCCCGGAGCATATGTACGACCCAAGAACAGAGATTTATTGGGGTTATGGCAGCATTATCGGCGAAAGAGACATCAACGAGCACGATTTGAATGACCTATTATACTGGAATCCCCTTACCTTCTTCGCAACTGGTGACTTCCCTGTATCAGCCGAAGAGACTGCCACGATATGCGCTGAGAAGCTAATTCCATATGTGGGAGATCCATTTATGCTGGATTTCAGTGAGGAAAACATGTACTCAGAGCATATAGCTAAGTTAGTAGCCTGGCATAGGCATTACACAAGCTTCTGGAAGCAGTCTACCCTGTTTTGCGACTGGGCTTGGGCTAACATAATTAATGTCTATTCGCCAAACAACAGAGGGATGACCCCGGAGGGCGAGCCTAAGTTCTACAATGCCGTTACCAATAAAAACCTGAGTTTTGCCGATGGTATGGAAATCGGCAGAAAAATATGGAACATGCGTAACGCCATATGGACGCTCCAGGGGAGGCACCGGGACATAGTCTATTACGCTGATTATCTCTATTCGGTGCCATATGAAGGCTTGTATCCTCAACTTACGTATATAAATGGTAAATGGGACTTTACTGATGTCTCTGGAAAATGTATAGATAGAACCAAATTTGATGAATGGAAAACCAAATTTTACGAAATTGAAGGTTGGGACACCAGTACTGGCTGGCCTACCAGAGCCACTTTAGAAGGACTAGGCTTGAAAAATGTTGCTGATTTGCTTGAGAGCAAAGGAAAGCTGGGAGGTTGAAGTGATGACAGATTTATCAGAGCCAACTAAAGAGCTAGCTGCCAGGCTCCTCAGCAGGGTTAGCTATGACCAAAGACTTTTAGTGCAAAAGTTCTTCCAGCTGACCGGAGCACTGAAAATCGATATTTACAGTCTCGAAAAAGCTATAGAATTTTTGGAAACATGCGATAGAAGATATAGTCCAGACGACTTACTTGTTAGGGGAAGTAAGGTATCCATAGATTATGTAGATTTGAATTGTTTAAAAAATTGGATTGGATTTACTTTAGGCGATACGGAGTTAGCCGAGGCTATGAACACAGAGCTCGGAGAAGGACCTAAATCCAGGAGTATTGCGGTGATAGGTAAATACTTTATTACACATGTCGGACCTGTTAGAGATTTACTGAAGCAGCGATTGAAGCAATGTAAAGAGGTAGTTGGGGGGGAGGCCAGGACTCAGCCTTAACTAGTCGGTCGCCAGTAGCGGAAAATAAAAGGATAAAATACCAGGAGAAAATGAAAATGGAACTAAGCACCATCGACTGGAATATGATATGGAAAGAGGCTTCAAATAATTCCCCATGGGCAGGATTATCAAAAAAGGATTATTGGAACAAACGCGCTGACAAATTCGATAAAATGAATCATGGAGTAACTTCAGATTCGGGGAAAATGGACAATAATGACTATATCACCAATATGTTGGAACGAATCGAAACATCGTCCGAATATACAGTTCTTGATATAGGTTGTGGACCGGGCACTTTGGCCATCCCACTGGCTAAAAAAGTTAAAAGTGTTACCGGACTTGATATCTCTTCCGAGATGTTGAAGCACTTAAAAAATAATGCAAAAAAAAATGGCTTGAATAATATTAATTTTATCAACTGTTCATGGGATGATGCTGTAGTGAACAGGGATGTTGAACCTCACGATATTGTGATAGCTTCAAGATCTTTGATGCCCCTGGATCTAAAAGAGACTTTAGAGAAAGTAGTTTCTGTTGCTAAACATGCTGTTTATATAACCCTTCCGATAGTCCATCTACCTTTTGATTGTGAAGCATATCAAGCCATCGGCAGAGACAATAAGAAACACATTTCCTATATATGTGCATTCAATATGCTGTATCAAATGGGTATTCAAGCCAATACTGAGATTCTCAGTTCCCAAGTTAAAGTTAAGTTTTTCAGTATAGAGGATGCTATAAATAATTTACAGGCTAAAACCGATCCTTTTACTGATATAGAAAAAACTAAGTTGAAGGAATTCCTTGAGCAAAAATTTTCCGAACAAGGTAACTCTCCTGTTTTTGAACATGAAGGATTTTCGAAATGGGCATTAATATGGTGGAGAGTAAAAGGGAACAAGATGTTCAACTCCGGTTAAGACTTATTTTCTAATTAAACATCACCGAAATTTTAATCTCAAATGATATTTATCAATATATAAAACCGACCTACTCTCCAAACACGATACCGGATATGATATTGATAAAGGGGGAGAAATTGACCCTCATTTCAAAGTTGTACAGCCAATATTTGGAAAACAATATTTAATCACACAATACAAACCACTAGACCATCATTACATTAAGACTCATTATATAACAGACACAGTGACAGGCCGATTATATAAAACTGTATCCATGCTACAAAAAGGGAATGGGTAAATAACGGGACTTGACGTTCATGGAATACTAAGTTATACTTGTATCGATGCAAGCGAAACAAGTTTTTGAGATAGCTCTTGACCGGGACACTCGAGCTCCGCTTTTTGAACAGATAGCAGAGCAGGTAAAACAGGCAATAGCCAAAAAACTCTTGCAACCCGGGGATCAATTGCCTACTGTCAGACAACTTGCACAATCTCTCGCCGTTAATCCCGGTACTGTTGCAAGAGCTTATTCATTGCTTGAGCAAGATAAGATCGTCGTATCGCACAGTGGGGGTGGCACAAAGATAGTTAGCCAATCTGACGACCCTGCGATTTTAAACAGGCGCCAGAATTATCTTTCAAACATGGTGAACAACCATATTTTAGAAGTCCTGAGCCTCGGATACGAACCCCAAGAACTCGAGGCTACATTTTCCATTAACCTCTCTCGCTGGCAAGAGGAGCGCCGGGAAGAAACACCAACTGTTGAAGCTGGTCGGCAAGGTGCCGGCAAGAGTCCTAATGCCATAGTTATTGAAGCCAGCGATGATCTGGCACTTGACCTACTGGTAAGTAAACTCAGAATCAAAGCCCCGGAAATCAAGGTGAAGCTTAATCATTCGGGTAGCCTTGGTGGGTTGATTGCCCTGCAAAAGGGCAGAGCCGACATTGCTGGAATCCATTTACTGGATGCAGAAACCGGTGAGTACAATTACCCTTATCTAAAACACCTTCTTCCTGGCCAGGAAATGGTTGTGGTTCACCTGGCATATCGAATTCAAGGTTTGATAGTTGCCAAGAACAATCCGAAGCAGATAAAAAGCTTTGATGATCTGAGAAGACAAGATCTCACCCTTATTAACAGGCAACGAGGTTCTGGAACGAGGGTTCTTCTTGATCTGGAGTTAGGTAAGCTCAGGATTGAATCCTCGAAAGTAAATGGATATTTACATGAGGTTGACACTCATCTTGCGGTAGCAATGAGCGTGTCACGGGGCGAAGCCGATGTGGGCCTCGGTATTCAGACTGCCGCTAATTCCGATAAACTTGACTTCATTCCTCTTCTGAAAGAGCGGTACGACCTTGTTATACCGATAAAGAAATACAAGAGTAAATCGATTACGGAAATTATAAAAATTATCACGAGTAAGGATTTCGAAAAATTAATATCTAATATTGGAGGATACGATACATCCCAAACCGGTTCAATCTCATTTTTTTCCTCTGGTATAAGTTGATTATCAATGGTGTCAACAAAGTAATTTTGAAATGAAAAATGTATTCCGAATATCCCTTGCAATTCTGGCCTGTGTGGCAATTCTGTCAGGCAGCATTTCTTGTTCAGGTTCCGATGTAGGTGTCTTAAAACCCCAGGAGCGCCTGGTTGTGGCCACCACCTCCAGTCTATATGATACCGGCCTGTGGGCGCTGCTCGAGCCCAAATTTGAGGACAAGTACATGGTGGAGTTGGATGTGCTGTATGCGAATACTGGTATTGCTATCGAATATGGTAAGCGCGGCGATGCCGATGTGCTGGCGGTGCATGACAAGGCGCGTGAACTAGCGTTGATAACCGACGGTTATGCCATTGATCGTTACCCTTTCGCATATAATTATTTTGTTATCGCTGGCCCAGCTTCCGATCCGGCAGGTATAAAGGGGCTTTCTCCTGAAGCGGCTTTCAAGAAACTATTTGAAAACAAGACAGATCCGTTTATCTCGCGCGGTGATAACTCCGGTACACATTCAAAGGAAAAAGCTATATGGCTGGCTGCCGGGTTTGAATATGCCGACGTACAAAAATCGGGTTCATGGTATGTTGAGGGCGGGATAGGTATGGGGCCGGCACTGGTTATGGCCGGGCAACTGAACGGTTACATACTATCCGATATCGGCACTTTCCTGGCGTATAAAGGCGAAACTGGACTGGCAATTCTAGTTGATACGGGCAACATCATGCTCAATGTATATTCCATTGTCTCCTTAAGTCCCACGAAAATCAGCGGTATCAATTCAACCATGGCGCAAAATATGGTCGATTTCCTGTTATCGGATGAAATACAGAAAGTTATCGGGGATTATGGTGTTAAGGATTATGGCGTTCCTCTGTTCACTCCATGCGCTGGTAATGAACCTACTTCATAATATACTATTGAATCATGAATGAACTGTGGCAGGGTTTTATCAGGGCGTTAGAGTTAATTATTACACTTGACCCCGAGGTAATGGAGATAACGGGGCGCTCACTGGGTATTTCGGTGAGCGCCTGCTTTTTCTCAGCGTTAATATCGATACCGCTGGGCAGCCTTATTCACTTCGGTGTTTTCCCTGGTAAAAGGTTTCTCATTAGTACCATACAGACCTTGTTCAGTTTGCCGACGGTACTGGTAGGCTTGCTTGTTTTTTTGCTTTTTTCCCGCGCCGGGATGCTGGGAGGGCTTAACCTCATGTTTACCCCAACGCTAATGGTCATCGGCCAGACCCTTTTAGTTCTGCCGCTTATGACTGGTTTGACTATCTCCGCTTTGAGCGGTATAGA